>JBHICF010000160.1:0-5101 GCA_046759485.1 Nitrospiraceae bacterium | reverse complement strand
GAGCGCTTCGTGATGAGCTTCAGGTTGGCCAGCTCCATGTCGGCCATCTTCTTGACGAACAACAAGCTGGCAAGCACGACACCAACGCCGACTGCCGTGATGAGATCCACAGCCACAGTGACCACCAACACGACAGCCATGATGAGGACATCCCCACGTGGTGCCCCGATCACATGCCTTAGGAATCGCCAATCGATAATGTCAATGCCAACCTTAAAGAGGATTCCTGCCAAGACAGGAAGTGGGATTTTTTCCGCAAGAGGCCCCAATCCGAGCAGGATGGCCAGCAAAACCAGTGCCATCAACGAGCCTGAAATCGGTGTGCGTCCCCCGGTCCGAATGTTCGCGACTGAGCGCATTGTGGCGCCAGCTCCGGGCAGACCGCCAAACAAACCGGATACCATATTGCCGATGCCCTGGCCGACCAGTTCCCGATTGGGGTCGTGCTGTGTGCGTGTCATGTTATCGCAGACCAGCGACGTCAACAGACTGTCAATGCTGCCAAGCAGCGCGAGTACGACGGCCCACTCGATCATCGGCATGATTACGTCTAGGTGAATCGTGGGCACGATTGCGGAAGGAAATCCCTCCGGGACATCTCCGATGATGGGCGCATTGGGGAGGAAGTAGTGAGTGATGATCGCGCCGGCAAACAGTGCGAGGAGTGGAGGCGGAAAGAGTTTGCCAAGCTTCGGAGGTGTCAGATAGACAATGCCCAGCGCGATCACAGCGGCAATGATTGCATCAGGGACTGGGTTGGCCAGGAACTCCGGTATGGCCAAGATATTGCCCAGCACGGTTCTTTTCGCCTCCAAACCGAGCAACGGCCCGACCTGCAGCAGCATGATGATACAACCGATCCCGCTCATGAACCCGGAGATGACGGGGTAGGGGACCAACGTGATGTAGCGGCCAATGCCCATCACGCCAAAAAGGATCTGCACGGCACCGCCCATAATGACCGCAGTGAAAGCAAGAACAGGCTCTTCGAAAAACTGCGCCACGATGACGGCCATCACAACCGTCATGGGGCCGGTGGGGCCCGAACACTGAGCAGGTGTTCCACCAAAGAGCGCAGCAAAGAACCCGACAAGGATCGCCCCGTACAAACCAGCAATGGCACCGACGCCTGACGCGACACCGAACGCGAGGGCGAGTGGAATGGCAACCACGGCAGCAACCATGCCACCGTAGATGTCGCCGCGGATATTTCTAAAGTGAAGTCCGTGGATAAGCTGCATGTTCGGGTTGCCTCTTGATCAACACTGTACTGGGACCGTGTGGACTGTAGCTTTGAAGAAGCGCAAGACCGATGCGGATGTTAGGGGCCGGTACTGACAGGCCAAGGATGGTCATACAGGTAGTAGGTGATGCAGCCAAACCAAACTCTCTCAAGATTTCTCAAGGAAGCCTCCTGACTTAAGGACGCGCGAAAGGCTGTCAGACTTGCGCCTGGGTATGCTCGATGAACTGGCCAATCTGGCTGCCAATCGCCGCAAACATCTGGAGCAGGTCTTTATCCGGTTCCTGGATCTCATGGCTGAAGAATTCCATGACGCCGAAGACCTCTCCTTTGACTGGGATGGGGAAACAGAGTCCTGCGTGCAGGCCTTCTCTCTCCGCCAGCGGCGCCCGGGGGAAGTTCGGGTCTTGAACCACATCGGTGATCCAGGCGGGTGCCCCGCTTTCCCACACACGGCCAGGCAACCCAATGCCGCGAGCGAACGTGAGTTCCCGGGATTTTGATTCAAACGCGGAAGCCTTGGCTCGAGCAGTCTGCCACACCTCTACGCACTCCAGCACATCGCGGGCCTGATTGATCTTCCAAATCGCTCCCATTTCCCAGTCCAAGTTTTTACAGATGCCTTGCAGAAGTTGCGGGGATGCTTCGGCAAAGGATTGAGCTTCGGCCAAGACCATCGTGACCGCATGATGAGTAGCCAAACCCTGTTCCGCACGCTTGCGCTCAATGAAGAGGCCAATCTCGCTACCGATTGCGGCAAACATCTTCAATAGATCTTGATCCGGCTCTTGAATCTCGCGGCTGAAGAACTCCATGACCCCGAAGAGTTGCGTGCCGGTCCGGATCGGAAAACAAAAACCAGCGTGGAGATCTGCCTCAGCCGCCGCCGGTGCCCGAGGGAAATTGGGATCTTCGACCACGTCCTCGATCCAGGCGGGCTGGCCGCTTTCCCAGACACGACCAGGTAGCCCGACACCACGAGCGAAGGTGGTCTCTTTCGTCCTCGCTGTGAACGCGGTAACCTCGGCTTCCGGTCGATGCCAGATTTCTATGCAGCGTAACGTATCGCTCTGGTGGTCAAGGCTCCAGATGGCCCCGACTGCCCAGCCCAAATTCTCACAGATGGCCTGAAGAAGCCGCGATGCGGATTGTCTGAAGGAGGAGGCTTCAGTAAGGACCTGCGCAACGCCGTGATGGGCAGCGAGCCGCCGCTCGATGCGCTTACGGTCCGTGATATCGAGGCCGAAGCCGATGGCACCTTTTCCCTCCACGGTGTCCGCGGTGATGCCGCTCAGAAACCACCACGGACTTCCCTGATGGGAGCCATGACTCTCGTAAAATACAGTTTCCCCTGGGGGAGCTTTTTCCAGTTGCGTTCGCACATCCTTGGGCGGTTCGAGTCCTGTTCGTCCGGCAATCTCCAAGTGCTTCAAGCCGATGCGATGAAGCCCTTTGCCCATTGAATGAAGCGTGTACCCTTGTTCATCCGTCCTGAATGCAACAGCAGGCATGTTGCTCAGGATGCCAGACAGCATTTGACTCTTTTCTCGGGCCGCGGCATCCGATTGTTTGATCCGCAAGGCCAAAACGGCCGTAATCCAGATCGCAAGAAGGGCCTCGGCCCGATTCGCGAGCGCGATCCAGAGCTCGCTGCCTTCTGGTGAGAGGAAGAAGCCGATACCCGTCAACAAGGTACAGATAAGTGCGACTACCAGTGTGTCGCGTGCCTGTGGTGACCAGACAGAGATCAGCACCACAGCAACGTACGGAACGGCCTCGGCCACGCCAAGGGGCATTATCAGGTCGAGGCCAAAGACAATCGCGCCCACCAGGGCGCAGAGTCCTAAGACACGGGTTCGGATCTCTGGATTTGCCTCGTTAGGACTGGGAAGCGTAAAGCGAGTCGCCACCGGACTACCCCAATTTCACTGAAGAACTGACAAAACATGCACTCTTAGGCTGAGTTTGGGAAGGCTGCGTGGAACGCTTTGAGATAGAACAAATTAAAATAAGCGATTTTTTGTGGAACTGCAACCCTATAGGAAGAAAGTTACTCAATTACCACATATTTTAGCACCTGCCGATTCTGATCAACCTTTCCAAGCTGTAACTGGTTGAAATGGTGGAGCCGGCGAGTGGGCTCGAACCACCGACCTGCGGTTTACGAAACCGCTGCTCTGCCAACTGAGCTACGCCGGCCATTTAATCTGGGGCAGGCAAACCTGAGGTGAGGCCCTTCAACGCCCCCGCATGATACTCAGCCTCTTTCACACGTGTCAACTGAAGTCGGTGAGATCTGAATCCTCGCGGAATCTGTGGCAGGCATCCATGGCCAGGAAGGCTTCGGTCATTTCACGCGAGTGACAGGGAACGACTCCAGCTCCGCTTTGGGATCAATCGGCGGCACGCAGGCGGGTTCCTGCCTTGTTCCATAATGCTTCTGTGCAGCAGCAGACACCTGTTCACTGACGTAGTGACAAAGCTCGCCCGTGGTCACCACCCCATTCTTGTTGCCATCTGCCGCTCCTCTCAACCCCTTCAAAAGGTGGTACGTGAACAGCCCGTGCTGTCCCTCTTCATATTGATGAGCCTCTTGGATGTCTCGGCTGCCAACGATCTGTACGAACTTTCCGTTCGCCAGGTCGGGCCCCACCGTGTTCCATGATGGGGCTTTGCTGTGGCTTGAACCCAAGCCGGGTGACGGTTCAAGTGAGACATCAAAGAAAAGCACGACGCGCTTAGCTGGAAGTTTCGCGATAATGTCTCGCAGCTCTTGCATCGAGATCAAATGGCGCGCGGAGGTGGGTCGACCCTCGTAAGGGAACAACGAAATCGAGCCCGTTGTGCCATCGACCTGGGCTCGACCAGAAAAATACAGGAACACGGTCTGAGTGGCTGCCCCTCGTTTCGGAATCCACTCTTCGAGAACCTCGACGAGGTCTCCCTTATGAGCCTGATTGTCGGTGAGGGTCCTGATCTGCTTGGGCGGGATGCCCCCCACTGTTTGGAAGTATTTGCTCACGATCTCTGCATCATGGGCAGCAAACCTCACACCCGGGATCTCAGGATCCCGAAACGTCCCGACGCCCACCACGATCGCCACGGCATCCTTGCGCTGATAACCATGCACTCGTTGAGGAATCTGGTCCACGTCAACGGACAACACCACAAGCTCTTCGGTGCGCCCAGGGCGCATGGCAGCGATGAATCTCTTCGCCGGCGGCTGACCGATGTTCGTCACACGTGAACCAAGAGAAATCAACAGTTCGGCATTCTGAACCTCCGACACGGGAGGTGTCCGCCCGCTGACCTGCACACGCTTGGTTTCACCAGGCTGTAGATCACCCACCGGCATGGGGGTTGTGAACTGCCGGATCAGCTGGGCAGGGGCACCACTGAGCATCACTTGCACACCCTGCGCCGCATCCGGTCCGGCGTTCATGACCTCCACAACCACGGTGACGTGCTCTCCGCCTTCGAGAACCTGGTTTCGATTCGCGTCGGTCAGCATGACTCGGAACGAGAGATCAGCTGAACCGGTCGCCAGCCCGGGAGCGGCCTGGGGCGGCGTCGGCACTGGGACAACTGTTCGGGTCTGAGGTGGGGCTTGCGTGGATGCCGTCACCTGCTGGCCGGACTGCGCTCCCGGCTTGGCAGCCGCACGGACTCTGCTAGAGGACCCAAGGTGTGTTTTGAGCCCAACGGCTAGATTGTCCACCGCCTTGTTCGCGATAGGCTGGAGACCCTGGACTGTACAATCTGGCGGGTCGGTCTGAACATCACCATCGGCTTCGGTTCGCAGCTTTTTCGAATAGAGCATGACGCCAGCGGAATCAAAATACGAGATCGTCGCTCCCA
>JBHICF010000159.1:0-5107 GCA_046759485.1 Nitrospiraceae bacterium | reverse complement strand
AAAACGAGTGAACAGCGTCAGGGTCAAGTGGCTCGAGCGGTTCGAGCCCATCCTGCGCTCCATCATGAAACGCCCGGGACTCCATAATCGGTGGACCTCCCTCAGAGGTGAAGCGGCTGGAATATAATTCCTTATACACAACCCTTGTCAGTGCGTCAATTCTGTTGCCCCAGACGAATCAGGTCAAACGGTCACCCCAACCGAGGCTCTCGCCATACAGCTGTCTTAACGGCGCAGTCCCTGCTCGAACCGAAGACCGGATCTGGAGGATGGGTTCTGGCTGCCAAGGGCAAGGGGAGGCTATGAGCTCTAGGAGAAGGGAGCCGCTCCGAGGCAGGAGGCTCATGGCCGTCAGATCGGAAGGGTCGTTCCGCTGGCTACTCGTAAATCTCGTTCACGAGCGGCGGTTTCAACTCGCCGTATAATTGCTCTGAAACATGATCGCGAATCTCAATATACTGCGTTCGTCCCAAAAACTCATTCGAGTCAGAAGTCTCTCGTAGGAGGTAGAGCTTTTTTCCCCCATCAAGCGAGCGCCACTGATCACCATCGACGTGAATAACCTGGACTGCCCCTTCATGTGACACGCCCGTGATAAGACCGGCCTTCTGAAGACGAGGGATCTGATGTTCCCAGAATTCCTTTGCGTCTTCGATCTGTTCTCCACTCCAACGGACAGAACCCAGCGAGACGGCTGGATTCTGCTCCGACATCCAATTCCCCAACCCAACCGCGAGGAACAGCAGGAACAGGGATATCAGGAGGTAGCCTGAAGAACTCCCCGCCTGTGTCGACACGCTCGGGGTACAGAACAGGCACGAGCCGCCTGGCGCGGGAATGCGCTTGCGACACTCTTGGCATCGAACCACCTGCAAGGTGGACACCTCCAGCCCCCGTTCCCAGTCAGGTTCCGTGGTGCCATACGTAGCGACCATGGACGTGGTGTTGCTCTACCTGCTGGATGCTTGATGGGCTCAGCCGGCCCTGGGTCTGGAGGAAGCTAAACCTGCTGAGGCTTGAAAATCTATGCCTCTTTCGAGGGAAGAGTCCTACTTTTGGAGGGGATGCGAGGAGGTGATGACGGCTGTCTCGTCAACTGCTCGACTTCGCTTGAAGCGACCGAATATAGCGGCGGAGCCGCTCTTGTTCCTTGGCCCCCATGCGCAGAAATTCGAGGCCAAACTCCCGTCCTTTCGACCAACGGACTACTGCCAGCTCCACTTCTATGCGCGAGTCTTCGCCGGGGATGTCGACCAGCAGCGATAAGTACGTTCCATTCGGCACAGTCTGATCACTGACAACGATCTTGTAGCCCCCGAGCGAGATGTTGACCAAGGTTCCTTCGCCGGCTACCTGGTCTCCCTTGAACGAGATGGCACACTGGACGTCATAACGGGGATGGCTGCGCAGTTCCAAGGTGTCTGCTCCTCTCCTTCAGGTCACGAGGCGTCGGTTGTGCCTCCGACTGGTGAGTACTGTCCGCTTTTTGGAACAACCCGCAAACCTTCACATCGAAAGGAGCGGGCTACGGAAATCTATACCGTCCCTAATGACTGTGCCGAATGGGCCCGATTGCTGTCTAACGTCAGAATAACACTTTTTCAGCGTTAGGCTTGAAAAGCAACTGTTCCCCTTCGCGGTCAAGCAAGCTTAAGAAAGCCTCCACCACTTGTGGGTCGAACTGCCTGCCAGCCTGAGCCGCAATCTCCGCCCGAGCCCGCTCCAGCGACCACGCCTCCTTATAGGGACGTCGGTGCGTCAGTGCATCGAACACATCGGCCACGGTGACAATGCGGCCTGACATGGGGATATCCTGCCCCTTGAGACGCATGTAGCCGGTTCCATCCCAGCGCTCATGGTGCGTGAGGGCGATCACTTCGGCAAGTTGAAGCAAAGAGGACCGACTGCCAGAGAGAATCTTCGACCCAATCGTCACATGATCCCTCATCTCCTCAAGATCCCTGGCTGTGAAATCATTCGCCTTCAGGAGAATTCGGTCAGGAATCCCGATCTTGCCGATGTCATGTAGCGGCGCTGCCCGCCGCATGAGCTCCACCTGGCCCGGAAGCCAGCCTAGGTGTTCCGCCAGAATGGCGGACAGCTGGCCAACCCGCAACGTATGCTCTCCAGTCTCATCATCTCGGTATTCTGCCGCCAAAGCCAACCGCCGGAGGATCTCCAGCTGCGCTTCATCCAGCTCCCGGGTACGGCCTCGCACCTGCTCTTCAAGGTGTTCATTCTGGGACCGGAGCTCTCGTTGCAAGAAGGAGGTCGTTAACATGTTGCGGATGCGAAGCAGGACTTCGGTGGTGTCAAAGGGCTTGGTCAGGAAGTCCTTGGCACCGCTTCTGAGCGCCTCATGTTTAACCTCAGGGGTGATTTCGGCCGTGAGGATCAGAATCGGAAGGTAGCCACCGTTGGAAACCCTCGGGGTGAGTTGGCGCATGACCGCAAATCCATCCAAGTGTGGCATCTTCAAGTCCAGGACAAGCAGGTCGGGTTGGTGCTCCAAATAAAGTGGAAGCACCTGCCTGGAATCTGAGGTGCTCGTGATCCGTGTGTACCCCGCCTCTCTCAGCATGGCTTCTAGCAGCTGGAGATTGTGCATCTCGTCATCGACGAGCAGCAGCTTGGCGTTTGTTATCTGAGTTTCGTCAATATTCATCAATACATTCAAAGCGTTCACCGCGATCAACGGACAACCAGCCCGTGACCCAGCTTAGAAGTGTACCACCGAATTTCGGTCGCCTAGTCGGGTCCGGCCGTCCCCATTTCACAATCCAGGGCCTCATGAGTGATCACCGACTCCCTGGCGTTGGAGTTGATATGAGGTTTCTCGAGCCTTGACCTTGGCGAGCACATCACGCAGCTTCTTCATGGTCAGTGGTTTAGTCACAATAAAATCCGCGCCCCCTGACACCTGCGCGGCCGCTTCCGTCACTTTTCTAATTCCCGTCAACATGATGACCGGCGTCGCTGGAGAAGTTTTCTTAATTGCAGCGGCTACTTGGTCGCCACTCATACCAGGCATGGCTTGATCTGTCACGACCAGGTCGAATCTGCTGGCCTGAAAACTTTCCAGCGCTGCCTTTCCATTGGACACAGTCTCGACCGTATATCCGAGCGTCGTGAGGTACTCGGTTGTCACCCGGCAGACCAATGGGTCGTCATCGGCAACGAGGACATGCAGCCCGCGTCCAATGTCATGTGCACCTGGCTGAGAGCTTTTCAATTTGCCCCCTGTTTGAATAGGCAGGCGAATTATGAAGGTGGTTCCCCTGCCCAACTCACTTTCGATCTCGATCGAACCCTGGTGCCGGCGTATGATTCCATAGACCATTGACAGTCCTAACCCTGTCCCGCGATCTCCCTTGGTGGAGTAAAACGGCTCCAGGCAGCGCTGCTTAACCTCCTCAGTCATTCCACTACCCGTGTCACTCACTTCGAGGACCACCTCGGTTCCATCAGGCCGGGTACGAAGACTGATCGTGCCGCTCTCAACCATCGCATCCACGGCGTTGAATATCAAATTTGTGAGGACCTCCCGTAGCTCGGACTCATTGCCGGCTACTGGCTGGATTTCACTCAGACCAGTATCCACGCGGACTGTGATTCCAGTGGCAAGCGCTTGATCTTTCCACTTTGGTTGCGTGAGCTTGATAGCCTGCTCGACCAACTGATTGAGGTTGATCGCGGTGGAAAGATCATTCTGAACACGCGGGCGATAAAAGTCCCGCAACCGGCTGACGACCTTTGCCGCGTCGCGCGCGGCTGTATGAATGATACGGAGTTGTTCCTTGACCTTTTCCTTGTCTTGCAGGCTCTTGGGATTCAAGAGCATGAGCTCGCTGAATCCCACTATAGGCGACAGGGTGTTGTTGAAGTCATGGGCAATGCCGCTGGCCATTTGGCCGAGTGCTCGTAGACGCTCTTGCTGGACCATTTGATGCTGTGTCGTCTTCAGCTCAGCGAGGGCGTCCTTCAGCTGTCGATTGCTGTCCCGCAGCAGCTCTTCCGCTCTCTTGCGTTCAGCAACGTCATCCGCATTCGCCAGGGCCGCCGCCACCTGATCTGCCAGTTGGCGTGCCAAGCTGAGGTCTTCCTGACCATATGAAGGTTGTTCGTGGTAACCCATCGCAATAAAACCCGACAATTGGTTCACTCGAAAGAGGGGAAAGACCAAGAATGCCTTCATGCCCCGGCTGCTTAAAGGAGCGATGAACTTGGGGACATTTGGTTCCGTGATGGACAGATGATGGGGGTTGTCTTGGAATCGTTGAGCGTCGGAGGCCACAAGTTCAACTCCTTCCACAAGGGTACTGCGAGTATTGTGGTCCCAGAGGTAAATCCATGCCGTATCGGAGACCTCCCGGTCCAAAAGGCTCACGCTAACTAGATCACACGGGAACACCTCCGGGATTCGGGCAAGGACCGTCTCGATGATCTTGGTGGAATCCAAGGCCGAAAGCACAGCGCGGTCGATATCTGAGATCGTAGCCAGGGTATCGAACTGCCGCCCCAACCGTCCGGCCATGGCGTTGAACGATGTCCCTAGTTCCTCGAATTCGTCGCCGCTCGTGATCGTCACCCGGTTCGCAAAGTCTCTCATGGCGATGCGTCGAGTCCCTTCCCTCAGCTCTTCGAGTGGCACGAGGCTTCTCCGAATCTGCCTGACGCTCAACAAGGAGACTATCCACAGTGACAACAGGACGACCAACGAGAACGTATATTTGAAATCTGCCATCGGCGCCAAGGCCTGGGCCTTCGCCTCACTCAGTACGACGGTCCACGTCGGGGCGCGAAACCTGAATTTGAGCGGGATGGACCAAAAGCTGGCTAGGTGCGGCTCCCCAGCACGGTCCCATTCCAGGTAAGCAGCGGCTGAGTTTGACATACGGAATGCGATTTCAGCAGAAAAACTAACCGGCCCTTCAAAGGTACAGACCATAACCGTGCGTGACTGTTCGAGTACGCACATCTCTGTCCTCGGAGGCAAACTGGCCTCGCTGCCCAGGCCCCACAGATAGCTTGCGTTGACTTCTCCTACGAGGATTCCCATCTCGGGATGAAGCCCATCGAGCAACCTGCTCATCACGATGCGTGAGTC
>JBHICF010000158.1:0-5165 GCA_046759485.1 Nitrospiraceae bacterium | reverse complement strand
TGCCCCAGGAACTCGAAACGCTGTCTGGCAGAACCGTTTTAGAGGCCACCCACCGCGGCCAGTATCCTGAACATGAGGCCAAGCGGATCCTCTCCGGTCTAGGGTTCACCCAGCAGGATTTCGATCGGTCCCTCGAGACGCTGTCCGGCGGCTATCGTATGCGTGTCGCGTTGGCCCATCTGTTGCTCTCCAACCCAGACGTCTTGATGCTGGACGAGCCGACGAATCATCTGGACAAACCGACGCAATCGTGGTTCGAGGATTTCCTGCTGCGGTCAGGCATGACGTTGCTTTTGATCAGCCACGACACGAAGTTCCTCGATCGCATCACGACCCATATCTGGGAAATCCGGAATCATCAGATTCAGGAATGCCGAGGCAACTACACGCGCTTCCTCGAGTGGCGTGCCGCCCGCGATGCGCAGCAGGAAGCCGCGGCGAAGCGTCAGGCGAAAGAGGTGGCCCGCGTTCAAACATTCATCGACCGGTTTCGCTACCAGGCCACCAAGGCCCGTCAGGTCCAGTCTCGCATCAAACAGCTCGACAAGATCAAGCTTGTCGAGCAGACTCGAGACACGAAGCGGGTCCGGTTCAAGTTTCCGATGCCACCTGCCAGCGGCCGACAGGTCATCGAGCTTCGCGAGATCGCCAAGCGCTATGGCGACACCGTGGTCTACACATCCCTCGACTTTGTTCTGGAACGAGGGCAACGCGTCGCCCTGGTCGGCGAGAACGGAGCCGGCAAGAGCACGTTGCTCAAGATGCTCGCCGGCGTGCTGCCGTTTGAACACGGCTCGCGGACGCTCGGACATGGCGTGACGTTGCATTATTTTGCCCAGCATCAGGCCGAGACGCTGAACCCGGAAGCCACGATCCTGGAATCCCTGGCCGAGGTCTCACCGATGGCAGAGATGAACTTCCTGCGCGGCATCGCCGGCGTGTTTCTGTTTTCGGGCCCGGATCAGAAAAAACCCATCAAAGCGCTCAGTGGCGGCGAGCGCAACCGCGTGGCGCTGGCCCGTATGCTCGTGGAGCCCGCCAATACGCTCCTGCTCGATGAGCCCACGAATCACCTGGACCCCGCGTCCGTGGATGTCCTCACGGATGCGTTGTCCGACTTTCCCGGCACGATCATCTTCATCTCGCACGACCCCACGTTCCTCAGCCGTATCTGCACGCGTGTAGTAGAGATTGAGGACGGTCAGGCGCGCAATTACCTGGGCGATTACGAGTATTACCTCTGGAAGCAGGCGCAGGAGCTGGAATCCATCAAAGAACGCAGCCAAGATGTCGCCCCTCATGAGCCCCGGCGCGCGAAGGGTTCGGGGAAATCTGCTTCACCCCCGATTACCACCGCCCATGCGCGAAGCGCCAATTCCCACCACGCCAACCGTCGTGAGCTGACGAAAAGTCAGGCTCGGTTGGAGAAGCAGATCGCTCGCGCGGAGGCCGACATCGCCACGCTGGAGTCAAAGGTCCGCGATCGAGACCAGGCCTTGGCAGACCCCGAACTCTACCAAGACTACAACCGCTGGCATCAGCTGCATTTGGAGCAGGAACGATGGAAGGCGGACCTGGACCGCTTAACGACCCGGTGGGCCTCACTGTCGCAGGAATTTACCGAGGTGAAACAGAAACTCGAGGCGTTCAGCTAGGCGGTTTCTTTGAGCATCGCTTCCAGGTAGGCATGCAGACCTGGATGTTTCTCTTTCGTCACAATCTCATCCCACGTGACCCCGATCAAGAATCCCTTTTCCCACGGCTTGGCCCAGGCCACTTTCCCGGACAGCTTTTCCTGCTGCTCCATCTCATTCTGGTCGAGGAACGCGATCGTTACCGTCACCGGTTCGTTCGCGCCGATCTGTTCCTTGGCATGGAATCCGCCCCCGATCCGACTGGCGTTGTCCAATACGGCGGAGAGGGCGCGACCGGTTTGACCTTTAGGCCCGACGAGTGCCGACCCGACCAGCGTGGCTCTAATGTGTTGCCGACGATCTTCGCTCTTTCCAATGGCTACCATGAGCGGTCCCCCCTTTGCGCAGCCAGCAAGTATAACTAAATCGATGCGTTTGTCCAGCCCAGAAATGAGCCCCTGGTAAAATCAAAAAGGGCTTACACTACAAGGTCTTCGGTCGGTAGTATCGCTTCCCCTTCAACTGGTTGGGCAAATGGGCCTGCTCAGCCTTGGCTGCCGGATCTTCATGGACGTACCGGTACCCTTTCCCATAGCCCACGTCACGCATGAGCGACGTGACCGCATTGCGCAGATGAAGTGGGACCTCCAGATTGCCGAACGTTCTGGCGTCCTGCATGGCCTCCCGGATTCCGACGTAAGAGGCATTATCTTTCGAACACGAGGCCAGGTAGGTCGTCCCATGCCCAAGGTTGATTTGCGCTTCCGGGAGCCCGACAAACTCCACGGCTTGCGCCACCGCCGTGGCAATCACGACCGCCAGTGGGTTCGCGTTCCCGATGTCCTCGGAGGCGAAGATCACCATGCGTCGCGCGATAAACCTGGGATCCTCCCCGCCTTCCACCATGCGGGCGAGCCAGTAGAGCGCGCCATCTGGGTCAGAATCTCGCAGGCTCTTGATGTAGGCCGAGATCAGATTGTAGTGTTCCTCTCCGGCCCGGTCGTACCGGAGCGCCTTCTTCAGCAGCGCGGCGTCCATGGCCTGGTCATCAATGCGCACTTGCCCGTTCGCACTCGGTGGAGTGTGGCTGACGACAAATTCGAGCGCCGTCAACATCGCGCGGGCATCCCCGTTCCCAAACCCGATCAAGCGCTGACGCGCCTCCGCAGACAGCGCCACACGCCATTTCCCCAGCCCGCGCTCGGTGTCGGTCACCGCTCGGTCGATCAACTGGCTCATGGCGTCATCCGGGATCGGCTTCAACACCACGACCATCGAACGGGAGAGCAGGGGCGCAATCACTTCAAAGGATGGGTTCTCGGTGGTGGCGCCCAGCAAAATGATGGTGCCGCGCTCGACGTGCGGGAGAAACCCATCTTGCTGCGCCTTGTTGAATCGATGAATCTCGTCGACAAAGAGGATCGTGCGCTGGTGAGAGAGTGCGCGGCGCTGCTCCGCCACCTTGATGACAGCGCGGAGCTCGGGAAGCCCGCTTGTCACGGCGGGAAACATGACGAACTCTGCTTTCGTCCGCCGTGCGATGATGCTGGCAAGGGAGGTTTTGCCCGTGCCGGGAGGGCCCCAGAGAATCGCGGACGTGAGCGTATCGGCCTCAATGGCACGGCGCAGTGGTCGGTCCGGCGCGACGATCTCCTCTTGCCCGACGAACTCCTCGAAGTCCAGCGGCCGTAAGCGATCCGCCAAAGGCGTGAAGGCGTCAGACGTCTCCTCGCCCCGGCTAAAGAGGTCCAGCCTGTCTTGCTTTGCTCTGCTCATGGCGCGACACGCCCCCAGCGTCAAAGCGATTCTATCCAGTTTGACGTGGCGGGTGCAAACCGGCCCGAGCGGCTGGCGGAGATGGTGATCACCGTGATCACCGATTGACGCGGCTGGTTGCCAGGTGGTAGGAACAACGGCCGCTGGACGTGCTCCGGCGACGACGGAGGGATGGCATGCGCGCGCAGATCAATGGGATTCAACTGGCCTACAGCGATGAGGGACGGGGCACCCCCATCGTGTTTCTACACGCCTTCCCAGTGAATCGGACGATGTGGGCTCCTCAGGTGGAAGCCTTCTCAGCCCGTTACCGGGTGATCACGGTGGACCTGCGCGGACATGGGGAATCTGACGCCCCGCTGTGGCCGGCCTCCATGGAGCAGTTCGCCGATGATGTGAACGCGCTGCTCGACCATCTCTCGATCCCCACGGCCGTGATCGCAGGGCTCTCGATGGGTGGGTACGTGACCTTTGCCTTGTATCGGAAATACTCGCAGCGCGTGCGCGCGCTCGTGCTCTCGAATACACGCGCGCAGCCGGATACCGAGGAAGGGCGAGCTGGTCGGTTCCAGATGGCTCAACTCGCCTATACAAAGGGGGCCATGGCGATCGCGGAGGCGATGCTCCCCAAACTGTTGAGCTCGGCTTCCCTGCAGTCCAACCCGGCCCTGGTCGACAAAGTGCGGGCGATGATCACGGTCACGAGCCTTGGCGGGATCGCCGGGGATTTGATGGGGATGGCGGAGCGGCCCGATTCTGTTCCCTTGCTTGGCAGTCTTGCCTGCCCGACGCTCGTCATCGGCGGCGAGCAGGACGTGGCGACTCCACCCACCGACGCGCGATTCATGGCCGAGCGAATCCCCGGCGCACGACTGGAGATCATTCCCGGCGCCGGCCACCTCTCGAATCTTGAGCAGCCCGCGGCCTATAACCGCGCGGTCCAATCTCTCTTGTCGTCTTGTCAATAATCTTGAGGCGGGAACCGGTGTCGCGGGGAAGCGGGCGCTATTCCCTGTCGCCCACTCTGCCTGAACCGATCAGTCTGAGAAACTCTTCACGGGTCTGGGGTTGGCTGCGAAACACGCCCAACATCGAACTCGTCACGGCGACGGTATTCTGCTTCTCCACCCCTCGCATCATCATGCACAGGTGACGGGCTTCCATGACGACGCCGACCCCGTGCGCATCCAACTTGGTCATGAGCGTGTCGGCGATCTGCACCGTGAGGTGTTCCTGCACCTGCAGGCGGCGGCTGAACAGATCCACGATGCGGGGGATCTTGCTGAGGCCCACGACGTGCTTGTTGGGCAGGTAGCCGACGTGACAGCGGCCGAAGAACGGTAGGAGATGATGTTCACACAAACTGAAAAAATCGATGTCCTTGACGATAACCATCTCGTCATAATCGATCGGGAACAACGCGCCGTTCAGGAGTTCATCAATATCCTGCTGATACCCACGGGTCATAAACTGGAGCGCGCGTTCGAGCCGTTCCGGTGTCTTTCGCAATCCCGGACGTTGGGGATTCTCCCCAAGCATCTCCAGCATCCGCGTGGCCAGGTCTTTGATGTCTCCACGCTTGGCGGGTCGCCCATTATCCCGGAGCTCCCGCTTCTGTCTCGCCAGTTTCTTGGTCGGCATGAGGTTTCTCAGTGTTGCGTTAGCCTGCTTGTGGCGCGCGTGATGTCACAGACCGAGCCGCCGGTCTCATGACGGACCCGCCATCATATTCGAAATAATTATCCCGCGTCTCAA
>JBHICF010000157.1:0-5180 GCA_046759485.1 Nitrospiraceae bacterium | reverse complement strand
ACAGACGCCATCCCAAAATAGCGGGCCTTGATCTCCTCCATCAATCCGACTGTGACGCGGGGTTGCCCTCTCTCGGCAGCCGTCCGCTCCAGTTCCATCCGGGCCATCGCTCGTACCGGGGCCGGCACATTCTCGAGCCGGCGTTCGGCATCGGGATCCCACTCCACTGACCCGCCATGCCTCGCAAGGCTGAGGAGGGCGAAGGTGACTACCCGCTGTCCCTTCGATCGCACAAACTGTTCAACCTCGTCCTTGACCAGCGGCGCAACATACGGAGGCAATCGGTCCAGGGCATGGCGGGCATCGTCCGACCAGACGAGACGATCCACGAGAGAGGCAGCCTGATCGGGCGTCGATTCCAACCCCACCCGGAGCCCACAGCCTCGGCATTCTGAACGCACGAGCCAGACTTCCGCCCCCTGCTCACCAGAGTGCTCTTCCACGCCTTCCGTATGCAACCATCGGCCACAGCCACAGACGAGCATGCACTCACCCGATTTTCCCAGGATACAGAATATAGAGCATCGTGTAGGTCACGCTCCCCGTTACAAAGAGGATGCAATAAATGATCATCGTGAAACGACCGAGTACACGGTGCCGACGCTCTCCACTCGGCCAGATCCGCTGGATCAACATTTCCAGGCCCATCACAATCGCCACCAGAACAAGCAGGGCTGCCCAGACAATGAGCTTCCCCATGCCGAACCGGTCCACCGCAACCAGGTAAAGTAGATACGCACCCACGATGGCAGTGAGGACTCCCAAGATCGTCAGCGCCTTGCCCCCTGTCGTCTGCAAGACCTTGTTCTGGAGTATGCGCCTCCCCGCCTGAACCGCCTGAGCACGAAATCCAAGGATGATCATGTAGATCGCCATGACGAGCCCGACCACGACCAAGATGATATGAAACGTCAGGAGCGGGATGAACACATTATCGTACAGGGCCTGAGGTCCACCGAACCCTTCCTTCCCCTCGAACGCCAACACCCCGAGCTGCCGGAAGAGGTAGTAGCTCGTGAAGAATGCGATCATCGCGGTCATACCCCCTAGCATCAACCAGTGATGGGGATGGCCACGCTCCCCCCTGGCCTGGAACCACCCGATTACGAACAGGATGGTGAAGAGCGCCGCCATGGACTGGCTTAAGTCCGCGCCGATCGTCGCGTGGGTGCCCAAGAAGCCAGGCTCTTTCAGCCATTCGCGCATGCTGCGTTCACCCTTCTCCCTACTTAGTTCCTTTGACCACAGCCGTGCGCTCCAATTCGGTAACAGCTCGGAACCCGGCCTGCTGCATCCAGTGCATCGCCTCGGTCGTCGTGTAACACCGACCACGGTCTGTATTGAGCAGGATGTGGACCGCAAAGGCCGTTGTCCAGGCCGGGCTTGTCCCCGATTCCTCTAAGAACCGATCTTTGATGACGAGGCGTCCGCCGTCAGTCAGGTGCGGGAGCACCTTCCGCACGAGTGCGGCGTTCTGGTCCGGATCCTGATAGTGCAGGATATCGGACATGAGCACGAGGTCATAGGGTCCGCCCAGCGGATCGGTGTGGAAGTCGCCTGGCAGCAGGGCAATCTTCGACTCTAGGCCTGCCTCCTTGATTGTTCTCTCAGCGACCTTCAGAGTCGAAGGTAGGTCAAACACGGTCGCTGTCAGTTGCGGGTACGTCGTGCAGAAGGCGATCGCATTCGTACCGGCGCCACCGCCCAGATCAAGCATGCTCCGCACATCGTCGAGGCTCAACCGTTTCGCCAACGCCGGGCCACTCTGCTGACCGACGCGATGTAGTACCGCAAGGACGTTGGCGCCTAGCTCGGGATCTGCCTCAAACACGTGTCGACTGACCGGTGAACGGCCGGTCCTGATAGTGTTCTCAAGCTCGCCCCAGTTGTTCCACTCTGCGTCGTGGAGAATCAACAAATGTCCAACATATTCCGGGGAACTTCTCACAAGGTAGGTGGATGCGACAGTCGTGTTGGCGACACGGTCTGCATCTTTCTGCAAGACTCCTATTGCCACCAAGGCATTCACGAGCAGCCCGAGCGTACGCTCATGGGCTTCCATGCGTTGAGCGAGCTGAGAAAGAGTGAGTTCCTTCCCATCCAGGACAGAGAAGAGGTCCAGACGGACCGCTGTGAGAAGGATCTTCGTTTCCCAGTAGTATCCGAGTTGGAAAATCTCGGAAAGTGAGAGTTCGCGCGCCAGATAGCCCTCCAAGGCAGATAGCCGTTGATCCGATGCCCCGAGCGACGTTCATCTTAGCGAGGTCAAAAGTGCAAAGGCAAGCGAGACGGCAGGCACCGCCATGGCCACTCCAAACAACAAGGGCAGCCAGCTCTTCCAGCTGGCTGCCCTTGCAAGTGTGGCCCTGTTTTCGCAGTACCAGATGCGCAGGAGACCTGCGCCGATTACTTGCCTTTAATCACAAAATCCGCTTTGACTGACCCTCCATCCGGCACATTCACTTCAGCTTCCACTTTGCCGGCGACTGGGTGCCAGGCCATCAGCTTATGCTTTCCGGCAGGTACGTCCTTGATCTCGAAGCTGCCGTCCGCCTTGACGACGGTGTAGTGGGGATTCTCGACTGGAAGGTACCAGCCCTGCATGAACTCATGCTGATCGCACTGGAGGCGCATGACCGATCCCCTTTTGGCCATCCTCATTTTGATCTTCTTGTTCAGGCTATCACCTTTCTTCGCCAACCCGATGTTGAACAGGGTGGAAGACTTGGCCCCCAACACATCGAACGAATGGGGGTTATGCAGCACTCCCTCCTTTGATGGAAAATTACCCTTCTTTCCTGGATCGTCGGGATCTGCGTCCTGGTTCTCAACGTAAAACTTACCCTTGTTCACCACCACGCCGGTATAGGGCAGAAACTCGCACAGCTCCGCGACCACTTTTTGCGACGGCTCTTTGCGAAACTTTTTCATCCACTTTTTGTCCTTAATGTCCCGCACCGAAACGATAGCATTCGTCAGTCCACCGCCCTTTCCGAGCTGGACTTCTTTGAGCAGCCTGGTCTCCCCGTCGGCGCTCTTGCTCGGATTCTTCTTGCAAAAAGCAACATTTGGGAATTTCGAGAACGCGAATTCCTTAGGCGGTGGCACCTTTCCCTTGAAGGTGACCTTCCCCGTGATACTTCCCCCGGCCTGCGCCAGGAGAGGCACTGCGAGAAGCGCAACCCCCACTACAAGCGCCAGTGTGAGTGATGGAAACTTCCTCATGACCTGTCCTCCTGAAGTTGAAAGATTAACTTTTTATAGGCCTTCGCGAGTTGTTATGTGAAAGAAGGTTGCCCTACTTATATTCTAACAAACTCTTATTACCCGGGGAAAGCCCCGTTGAGGCCCTGACACGAAAGACGTGATTTATAGCAATACGCCATAAGAGTGTCAAGCCTGACGCAATCCAACCCAAGGACATAGCTTGATGTGCTGGGATAAGGGTGGTGGGGACTCTATTCCTCCACCATTGGGGCCACTGTCAGGTCAGCCGGTATATCAGGAGACTCCTGACCAGGAGGCGACGCACTTGCAACTTGCGCGAGAAGCTGGTGGAGATTGTCCTCCAGCTTGTCAGGATCGCCGATCGGTTGGGAGCAGAGCCGATCCGTGCAGATGTAGGCACGAGGAGTCTTTGATCTTGGGAACGTCACTTCACCAATCGCGAGCGAATCCGTGCGTGGGTCAAGAAAGCGAATCACTTTGCCCGGTGCATAGAGTCCCAAGGCACGCCTGAAGAGTTCTTCAGCCACTCGATCGGATTTTGAGCCCACGATCACCACGTGGACCGGGTAGTTCAGAAACCGATCCACAGCCAGCGCGGCTAAGGCTACCGGCAGACGCTCCGACACACCCAGGACATACTGGAGAGTCCGTTCGGCATGTGAGCGGTAGACGGGTTTTTCCGTCAGATAGAAGAGGTCGCTGAACAGGATGGAAGCCTCCAAGTTTTCCTTGAGCGGCTTATGCGGGAGCTTGAGCAGTCCATGGGCGGCCGAATCATATGGCCGATCAAAAAATCCTCCGCCCCGGGCATCCTCCAACTGTTTCACAAGATCACCCGCTAACCGTTCAGCCCGTTTCAGGTAGATCGGCTCGGCGGTCGTCTGAAAGGCATCCTGAAGTGCCTGGGCGAAGGTCACCTGATCCGCCAGAAGACCATACCCCTCTGGTTTCCCTTGCCTGACCACATGCGCCATGCCCCAGTCGGACTTATAGCGCTCTTCGTACAGTTGATTTAGAGTCTTTAACGCGAATGCTCGAAGCTCCGAATCGCCCAGCACGCGATACGCTTCCAAGTAACTTCTGATCATCAGCCCGTTCCAGTGCGTGTAAACGGTGCGGTCGACTTGGGGGAGACCTAGCTCGATTCTTCGATTCTCTCCGAGGAGAAAGTATTCTTCTCCCTCAATATACCCGGAAGAAGGGGGGTGACGGCGCGCGTCGGCATCCTGGCTGGCATAGAAACCAGCCTGACTTGGGCTCGAGAGAAAGCGCGTAACATATTTGATCGTTTTGTTGACCACGCCGCGGTGTGTGGGGTCATGGATGACCTGGTACGCTTCCAGATAATTCTGCAGATTACGAGCCTGAATATCGAGCATCTTTTCATAATGTGGCTCGGTCCAATCCGCGCGCTCGGCATAGCGATAGAAGCCACCCCACACAGGATCCTGCAAGCCGAGTTGGGCGTCGAGAGTCTTGACGGCGATGACTCTGAGTTCGTTGTTCTTGGTATAGTAATACTGCCGTAACGCCAGGGCGACGGCGTCTGGCTCGAAGAATTTCGGCGCCTGATGAAATCCGCCATGCCGAGGATCGAACCTCTGGCGCATGATGATAAGCGACTCATCCACCATTCCTGGATCAACTGGTCCCTCGGGTGGTGAAACGACTTTGCGGCTTGCTTCCAGCTTCGCCCATCCCTCGGCGGCTCGATTTTTTAGCTCATTCTTATGCTGCCGGTAATACAGGTCTGACTCCTCTAGGACGGCGCGCAATTCTTCCGGTTCGAGAAAATTACCTTGGAACAGAACCTCTCCCGTCTGAAGCAGCACGCTCGTCGTAGGCCATCCCCCGTGTCGGTACCGCGCCTCAATGTCAGGCCGACGGTCCGTATCTACCCGGACCGGCACGTACTGAGTATTCACCTGTCGGATGATCTTGGGGTCTGAGTA
>JBHICF010000156.1:0-5246 GCA_046759485.1 Nitrospiraceae bacterium | reverse complement strand
GGGTCCCATAAAGTGTAGGGATGTGACCGACCATCGCCGGTGCAGATTACAACCAGTAACCCGTAACCTCCAACCCTATTCCCCTGGCTATCTCCCCCTAGCCTACCGTCCATGAGTCATTTTCTCGAAGAACCTCCGCACACCTGAGCGAAGAAGAGGAGGTTCCTAAAAAGACCATAAACAGCCGGGTCGGGATAAAGGACCGGTCAATGATTTACATCCACCACGCCCTACTGGCTGTGGTCGCGGGAAACCTCCTACCTGCTAATTACGAATTATCCCCATGGCCCACCTGAGCAGACTCTAGAGGACCTATCCGCACAAAAAATCGAGGATTTGGACTAGGTGATGGTGCTCCTGGATGCTCCTGGTACGGGGTGTTCTGGTAGCAGCGTGGTAGCAAAGTGGAGGGTTGTGGGGTATCCCCGACGGTCCCCCGGCATCCCTGTTCTGGACCCCGGCGTGCACGACCGAACGACCGCCTCCTACCCACCCTCCATGGCTTCGAGTGGCGTTCCCGTAGCCACCGATCTTGACGTATCTTTTGGCTTGACACAAATCCCGTGGCTCATTAGCCTGCTCTCACCCAAAAGAGAGTTCTTATCCTTCCTTGGTCGCAGCTGCCTCTTTGGTTGGCGCTTATGTGATCCAGAAGGCCAGGAGGCATCGAAAGACACCGTATCAAAGTCCCAAGTAAAACACGGCGACTCAGCAGTCTCGTATGCTGTCCTGAAATAGTGAGGTACTACTGGGGACTACGGGAGTTTCGTATGGCGTTGCCTAAAGTCCCGAATACCGATGGTCGGTGTCGAGTTGATGGTGTCTTCCGGTCCCGCGCCATGCGGATAGGTGTTGCTGCGATCGCTGTGCTGTGCGCGCCAATGCTTGTTACTGTGGCGTACGGTCAAGGTCTTTCGCCGGGGGATGTACTCAAAAGGCTGGCCGCCGAAGACATTTCCGAAACCCTTCTCAACTTGGTGTCCTTCACCAATGATCCCGGGGTCGGAGGAGCAACGTTCAAAGTCAAGGCCGACGGTGGACAAACAGACATCACTTATAGTAAGGTCAATATCCGCATTGACAAGGACTTCTGGCTTCCGGATCGGAACCTCGCCATTTACGGCGACATCAACTTCAGTTTTCTCAATGTGGACGATGAGTTCTTTCGTGAGAATGCGCTTGGAGAGCGCGTGTTCTTTAACGGAGACCGAAATTTCTATTCGGGGCGGATCGGCCTGGGCGTGTCCCATATGATCACCGACCACATCAGGATTAGGCCATTTGTCAGCGCTGCCCTGACGCGCATTGAAAGCAAAACGGACGTTAGCGGGAATATAAATATCGCCCAACTCCCGCCAGCGCTTGCCACCGCCCTGTTAGACTGGTCGACCAATGCGTGGACCGTCGCCGGAACCCTCAATGCAAAGTACGATCGCTTTTGGGGTGAAGAAGAGGAACGCTTCGAGGTCGAGTTCGATTACACGTACGCTTATCACGAGTCCTTCAATGAGGACCTCGACCGTGTGTCATTCGCGGGCACCACAGACACGCTCAATCTGCTTGTGCGCTACAGCGAGCCCACGGGGGCCAAGGTCTTTGGCCTCCCTCTCCGCTGGAACGCACTGGTGGAAACCTCGATCTTTCCGACCGTCGACAAGGACGACACCGGCTTCAAATTCTACTTCACGTTTGGTGGCGGTCTCGATTTGCAGATCGATTGGAAACCGTTCGGGATAGACGCCTATAGATATCTTGGCCTGCGCGTCAGCGGCCTCGTCGGCGATGACCTCACTGGCTTCGGGGTGAGCATCTCCCTCCGCAACTGAACACCCCGTTTTCCTTGAAATGAAATCCTGGCACGAATCCTGCCATGGTCCATGCGGATTATTATCCTAGTATTTGGGGTCAGACATTGCTAATTAGGACGCGGCCAAACGTGATATTTCGTAAGGCCAAAATGCAACTTATGGGCAACCAGCCTTGTGGCTCGGAAGAACTTCCTCAGATTCGTGCAACATAGGCTATTGTGTCTTGCCCGTCTCGGCCTCAAGGCGCCGGACCGCCTCCTCATAGCGCTCATCTCCCTCCGGCGGGGGTAGATTGCGGATGCGTAAGGCTATCCGCCTGCTTGAATCGGCTTCCACCTGAACGAAATCGCCCACTTGGAGGTTCCGCATGTTTGTTGTCCCGGGCACCTGAAGCCTCCATGTGGAGTCGCCACGCCGGAACTCCCAAAGAGTGATCTCCCGTGACTGCCGATGGACCCGGCTGATTAGCCCTTGAATCAAAACAGGACGCCCCCTCCTTTGGGCGAAGACGACCGGTGTGGTCAACAATCCGACACAGATCGAGATGACAAATCCCGCGGTGATCAGCCTGCGAGGAGGAGTGTGAATGGTCATGGCTCTCACTCCTTTCCGAAAAGAAGGATTCATTGGCTGAATGTGTTTCGACACATTACTGACGTAAGCCTCGCCTGTCAAGAAAGTGGTCTATGGATCTCAGGCCCCGACCTGCTGATTACGAATCCTGATCAGGGGCGAGCAGAACCAATAACTTCAAGCACTTGGGTGTGCAGGACACGGCAAAACCTACCCCTTCGTGACCCAAAAACGCACCCAATGCCCAATCCCCCAACGCATTCTGAGGTTAGGCCCACACATATCATGCCCCCATCGCTCTGATACCGTGGCGCAGGACATTCCCCTAAGCAAACCATAGTACTTTCCCCGATAGAAAAATCAGGGTAGCTCCCGATTGTCAGGCCGACCCTAACCACAGATACTTGAGGGTGGGTAGGGGACTGGACCCTGCCGTTTCAGCTGCAGTTTTTGTTTCCGAAAAGGAAGTAACAACCATCATTTTTCTCAAATTGGGAGGAGAAGCGATGAAGCTCAGAAACGCCCAGGGTTTTTTCGTGCTGATTGCGATCCTGACTCCCATGGTCTTGTCTGCGCCGGCTCTGGGACTGTCCGTTAACAAGAGCAACCTGTGGTACGGCGGCAACGAGGGGATAAAGGTCGTCTTCAGGACTGGCAAGAACCTCGCCTATACAGAGGATAATCCGAAGGTCGATCCCCGTATGACCGAGCATGCCCGCAAGATGGACCAAGCGCTGCTCAAGATCGGCGACAGCGCCTACCTGGCGCACGGTTGGGCTCTGACCAGCCCGATGATGATGGTCGGCGATGACGGCATCATCATTATTGACCCGCCCGAGTCCCTAGAGGCGGGCAAGGAGACGTTGGCGGCATTTCGCCGGGTTACGGATAAGCCAGTCAAGGCGATTGTCTACACCCATAACCACTTCGACCATGTCTCTGCAGTGAGGGCCTTTACGACCGAGGAAGAGGTCGCCTCCGGGAAGGTCGATATCTATGCCCATGAGACCCTGATGCAGGGCGTGATCAACTGGGCCAGCACGGTGGGCCCGATCGAGGGAAGACGGACCTCATACACGGCTGCCATCTTCCTGCCGAAGGGCCCGGATGGGTCGGTTCATGATGCCCTCGGGCCGGATGCCAGAGCGGGCACGATCACGTTCATTCCGCCGACCAAGACCTTCAGCGATGAACTCGATGTCGAAGTGGCCGGTATAAAGATGCATCTCAAGTACGTGCCCAGCGAAACGCCTGATGAGATCGTTGTGTGGTTTCCGGAGCATAAACTCCTGAATTCCGCGGAAGTGATGCAGGGCGAAAACTTTCCCAACCTACACACGATACGTGGGACCAAGTTCCGCGACCCGATCCCGTGGTTCAAGAGCATCGACGTGATGCGCGAATTCCCGGCCGAGTACCTGGTGCCGACCCACGGCCGGCCCATCGTCGGTCATGACAATGTCCAGAACATGCTCACCGCCTATCGCGACGCGATCCAGTTCGTGCACGATCAGACTATTCGTTACATGAACAAGGGCTATACCCCGGATCAACTGGTGGAGATGGTCGCGCTGCCGCGCCATCTCGCGGAGCATCCGTGGCTCGGTGAGTATTACGGCACGGTCAAACACGCGGTGCGGCAGATCTATGTCGGTTACCTGGGCTGGTTCCAGGCCGATCCCTGGGCACTCGACCCGCTACCCTACATGGAACGCGCAAAACGGTACGTCGAGCTGATGGGCGGGCGCGATGCCGTGGTCAAGGCCGCCCGGAAAGCGGTGGATGACGGCGAGTACACCTGGGCCGCAGAAATCCTGACCAACGTGATTCGCATCGACCACAAAGACATGGAAGCCCGCAGGCTCAAGGCGGAAGCCTATCGGAAGTTCGCCTACACCCTGGTCAACATCAACTGGCGTAACTGGAGCCTCACCGCGGCCGCGGAGCTCGACGGCACAACGGACCTGACGAAAGGCTTTGACTTCACATCGAGCGACGTCATTCGCGCTTTCCCCAGCAACATCCTGCTAGAGATGCTGACCACGCGAATAGACCCGGAGAAAAGCATCGACGTCAATCTAACCATGGGTCTTCGATTTGCCGATGTGAACGAACGCTACGGGCTCGAGATACGCCGCGGCGTGGTGCAGTTCCATGAGAGGCTGCCCGAGAAAAGGGATTTCACCCTGGTCGCCGACCGGGCGTATCTCAATCGCATTCTGGTCGGCGAGGTGCCGTTCACCGGAGAAATGACGGCCGCCGTCGAGCAGGGTGCTCCCGCGGCCATGGTCGCGATCATGAGCGCAATCGACAGCGGTGACATCAAGATCGAAGGCGGCACGAAGCAGGACGTGCAGAAGTTCTTCAGCTACTTCGATGAACCCGTTGATGTCGGCTCGATCAACCTGATTGTGCGATAAAGCCTCGACGGGAGGCACTCTCAATAGGGAGACATCACCGCAAGGGGGTGCCGTGCAGCGAGTGCTCGTGCGGAGCCTCTAACCTGCTGATTGGTAATTAGATACACCTCGGCGACCCCAAGAACATCAAACACTTCTAGGGCTCTGCTACCGCATTGCTACCGGCATGACTTGTCGGGTTTGCCCATGCATTCCCCCGGCTATCCCCCACAGGAGTCTAGTTCCGGATTAGATGGCAACCCCCTTCCCCATTTGGCCCACTAGGGACTAACCTGCCCATACAATCCCACGAAATTCCACTGTACAAAGGCGATCGAAACCCCCACGGGTCACCAACCTCATTGGTAGCACTACGTCCTCTAAGACCCCCACCAAGCCCTCTCAATCTTCCGGCCAACGCCCCCTAGGAGAAAGTGCGCCAAGTAGACCATAACTGAGTGGTCTT
>JBHICF010000155.1:0-5247 GCA_046759485.1 Nitrospiraceae bacterium | reverse complement strand
CCTCGATCGGCATCAAAAACGGCTTGTCGATCGCCCGCGTCGGCGTCGGAATGTAACTGTCCACCGCTTCCAACAACTTCGTGATCGCCGGCACCCCCAGCGGCCCCTGATCCCCTTCCACCGCCTTCATCGCCGAGCCCACCACGATCGGGATCTTATCGCCCGGAAACTCGTACTTCGTCAGCAGCTCCCGCACTTCCAACTCCACCAGATCCAGCAGCTCCTTGTCGTCCACCTTATCCGCTTTGTTCAAAAACACCACAATGAAGGGCACCCCCACCTGCCGCGCCAATAAAATGTGCTCCCGCGTCTGCGGCATCGGCCCATCCGCCGCCGACACCACGAGAATCGCCCCGTCCATCTGCGCCGCCCCCGTGATCATGTTCTTCACATAGTCGGCGTGCCCCGGACAGTCCACGTGCGCGTAGTGCCGCTTGTCCGTCTCGTACTCCACATGCGAAATCGCAATCGTCAAAATCTTCGTCGCGTCCCGCCGCCCCTGCGACTCGCTCGCCTTGGCCACCTCGTCATAGCTGATAAACTTCGCCATCCCCCGCTCACTGGACACCTTCGTCAGTGCCGACGTCAGCGTGGTCTTCCCGTGGTCCACGTGCCCGATCGTCCCG
Source organism: Nitrospiraceae bacterium (assembly GCA_046759485.1). GTDB lineage: Bacteria > Nitrospirota > Nitrospiria > Nitrospirales > Nitrospiraceae > JBHICF01. The sequence continues at coordinate 4,621 of JBHICF010000155.1, read as the reverse complement.
ATGTTCACGTGGGGCTTCCGCCGCTCATACTTCGACTTTGCCATCACGCCCTCCTTATCTCGATCAGGTAGAGTGGCTGGGCGGCCCTGTTAAACGGGGATGCTGCAGCGCTCACGCGCCGTGCAACACCCCTGCGCAGCAACTCCGGTTCACACCTTCACTGGAGCCCACGACGCGGATCGAACGCGTGACCTCGTCCTTACCAAGGACGTGCTCTACCAACTGAGCTACGTGGGCGATCACAACCAAACTTAGGTGGCTTGGTAAGACATGTAGGCAATGTGGTGTCGAGCGACTCGCCCTCAGATCTGGGTGCGGAACTCAGAACGCATCCGCCTCAGAGGCGCCTCGCGAGGGTCACCTCGCGCGCGACCTCTATCATCACGGCTGGAATCGAGAACCGTTTGGATCGGACGACAGGACTTGAATCGCGCTCACTCTCCGGGTCAGTGTGAAGTCGACTGCAGCATGTGGTAGAGGGTAGCCTCCACCTCTCGCAATCCCGGTCACCTTACAGTCTTAGCGGTACGCCCATGCACCGCTTATGAATCGCCTCATCCTATGTTTCGCTATGTTTCGCGTCACCCCGCGAAGGGGGCGTACCCCCTTCGATACCCCGCCTGTCGCGGGTTCAAGCCTTACTGTCTGGAGCGGGCGACGGGACTTGAACCCGCGACAGCCAGCTTGGAAGGCTGGAACTCTACCACTGAGCTACGCCCGCTTGTCCCAAAAACTGGAGAGAGTTACTACGTATCCCGACTAGTGGTGGGCAGGCAAGGATTCGAACCTTGGAAGCCCGGAAGCAGCAGATTTACAGTCTGCCCCCTTTGTCCACTTGGGTACCTGCCCCTCAAGCTCGCTACGTACTGACTCAACGATGGAGCGTCGTCAGCAAAATAAAACAAACCACCCCGAACACAGCAGACCCGTCTCGCACCAGAGAGAAATCGGGTGACTGAACCAGGGTGGAAATCACATTTAGACTTGGAAACGCTGAATTATATGAGTTAAACCTGACCTTGTCAAGCGTTGACTAGCTCCCGGCCCCCCGGGGGACCAGAAACCAAGTGACCCCCCTGGTGAGGGTCGACCCATGCTCACGCGCGTCACCCCTCGGGTGATGCTAATTCTTGACTTGTTTCAACGGGTTCGCTAATGTTTAAGGGATTCAACTTATTTTAAGGAGCACGACTCGGCGCAGGGAGCGAATCGATGAGGAAATCGCCCTTCACCCTATTCGTCTTTATGCTTGTTGGAGGCTTACTCGGCGGGGTCCTCGGAGAAATTCTCACGATCATTGTTCCGAAGCAAGGCACGATTCAGAAAGTCTTCACCACGGCCATGACTCCTGGTATCAGCCCACCTCTCACTCTCGACCTCATTCTGGTCACGCTCACCATAGGATTTACGATCAAGATGAACTTGCTTGCCTTCCTCGGGATTCTCCTCGGCGTCTATCTCTACAAACAGGTCTAGCACCTACCGGTGTACCTCTAGCTCTCTGAGCTTCAGCGCACGGATCTGATCGCGCAGCACGGCCGCTCGCTCAAACTCTAGTGATTTCGCCGCTGCCTTCATCTCCTGTTCTAAGCGTTCAATCGTGCGTTGCCCCTCATTCGCTGACACGTACGGCGCTTGAGATTCTGCCACCAACTCGAGTGGGTAATAGTCCGCCTCTGCCACATGATATTCGAGCTCCGGGATGCCCTTCTTCACGGTCTCGGGGGTAATTCCGTGGGCCACGTTATAGTCACTCTGGATGTGGCGACGGCGCGTGGTTTCGTCGATGGCGAGACGCATGGACTCGGTGACACTGTCACCGTAGAGCATCACCCTTCCCTGGCTATGACGAGCTGCCCGCCCTGCAGTCTGAATGAGAGACCGATGGGAGCGCAGGTACCCCTCTTTGTCAGCATCGAGGATGGCAACTAGGCTCACTTCCGGGATATCCAACCCCTCCCTCAGCAAGTTGATGCCAACCAACACGTCGAAGACACCTCGCCGGAGATCCCTGACGATCTCAGCTCGCTCCAGAGTCTTGATGTCAGAGTGCAGGTATCGGACCTTGACACCGAGATCGTGGTAGTACTCGGTGAGGTCTTCTGCCATCCGCTTCGTCAGGGTCGTGACCAGAATTCTATGGCCGCGGCCCACTTCAGCACGGACCTCGCCAAGTAAGTCGTCGACTTGGCCACGAGCCGGACGGACTTCGATGACCGGATCCATTAAACCGGTCGGACGGATGATCTGCTCGACCACCGAGGGCCCCGCGTGTTTCAGTTCATAGGGTCCTGGTGTTGCTGAGACGTACACCACCTGGCTGAGGCAGTTCTCGAACTCCACAAAGGTAAGGGGTCGGTTGTCAAACGCTGAAGGCAACCGGAACCCATACTGCACAAGGTTTTTCTTCCGTGAACGATCCCCCTCATACATGCCCTGGACTTGCGGGACTGTCGCATGAGACTCGTCGATAATCATCAGGAAGTCCTTTGGGAAATAGTCGAGGAGGGTCGGCGGCGGTTCGCCCTGCTGACGCCCACTGAGATGCCGGGAATAGTTCTCAATCCCATGGCAATAACCCATGGCACGGATCATCTCAAGGTCAAACCGCGTACGCTGCTCGATCCGCTGCGCCTCAAGCAGCTGGCCACGCTCCCGGAAATACCTGATCCGCTCCTCCAGCTCGCTCTCGATACCGCTCAGCGCCCGTTCGTACCGGTCCGGAGCGATCAGATAGTGGGTATTCGGATAGATCGGGACCTTGGGGAGACGATGGAGCGCCTTCCCCGTCAGGGGGTCAATTTCGTGGATGGAATCTACAGTGTCTCCAAACAGTTCGATTCTTACTGAGTGGGCATCGGATGATGCCGGAAAGATTTCGATCACGTCTCCGCGTGCGCGGAACGTCCCACGGTGGAGGTCAGTGTCATTGCGGGCATATTGGATCTCCACCAGCTTCGAAAGCAGGTGTTCCCTGCGGATTTCCATCCCCTCCTCCAGATATACCAGCATCCCGTGGTACACCTCTGGAGAACCTAAGCCATAAATGCAGGATACTGACGCCACGATCACAATATCGTTGCGCTCAAAGAGTGATCGTGTCGCTGAGTGCCGCATTTGATCGATCGCGTCGTTGATCGACGCGTCTTTGGCGATGTAGGTGTCAGTCTGAGGCAGATAGGCTTCCGGCTGGTAGTAATCGTAGTAACTGACAAAATACTCGACAGCGTTGCGAGGAAAAAACATGCGGAATTCTTGGTAGAGTTGCCCCGCGAGGGTTTTGTTGTGGACTAGTACCAGGGTCGGTTTCTGGACCCGCTCGATTAGATTCGCCATCGTGAAGGTCTTCCCCGATCCCGTCACGCCCAACAACACTTGGTGCGTCTTCCCTGCTTTCACTCCCGCGGCGAGCTTCTCCATCGCCTGGGCCTGATCTCCGCGTGGCACAAAGGAGGTTTCCAGTCTAAATGGGTTTACCGGAGGCATGTGCGCCATCTTACCATAGGGGGAATGGCGGGAAGCTTAAACAGGCGGGCGCAAAGAAATGGACCTCAGTAAGCGGCCGGCGGGGAGAGTGGGCGCTGTGAATATAACGGGGCAACGTGAAGGCTGTCGAACCCGATGGCAGGCTGACCCTGCGTCACCAGACCAATCTGCCCGGCTGTTAGGGCCTCTATCTGAACCGAAACAGCCAGTTTGCCATCGAAGCTCGTCTGAATATATTCCTTGCTAATGATCGTGTTGTATTGAATCCGCAAGCGATGCCATGGCCTCTTCCCTCGCTGCACCTGCGCGCGACCAAGCACAGTCTCGTGCTTATCCGCAATGCGAATGAGCTCTAGCGTGTCCGTCGCCGGATCCACCAACGCTGCGTAGAAGTTCTGTTTATCTCGTACGCCGAAGACGATGCCGGCGACTCCACGAGAGCTGTTGGAATTAAACCTGAGACCAACCGTCAGGTCCAAATATTCATACGTAAGGCCATCTGCGAGCAACAGCTGAAAACAGTCTGAGGCTACACAGGGGGCGGTCTGAGTCAAGGCATTCGGGACAGACGGAGCCTCGGGATCGGCGACGATCTTCCACTGCCCGGATGGACCTCCCCCAACTGTGTCGGCGGAGAATCCAGTCGGCATCTTCCCCTGGTCGTCTGTGTCAAAATTCCACGTTCTGAATGAGTCCGGCACGGTGTTGACTTGCAGCAGCAGAGCCGACATCCCGCTGGCTAGGTGCTCGGTCTGAGCTAGAACTGGCCATGAGACGGTTAGGGCTACAATCATGCTGAGGATAACCGCACCGGCCCCACGGCTATTACAGTGGAGCGGTTCTCGCGGATCCGGTTGATGAATTTTCATGCCATTCCCTTCTCGCGTCACGATGTGCGCGATCGCAATGTGTCGGCGCCCTGGACTCGGCTTGCCTACTTCGGAGGTGGGGACGTCATCCGTACAATGTCCTCAAGCCGACGATCGCGTTCCGCCCGAATCTTCTTTCTACGTCTCCACCGGTCCCATGTCCACCAGCGCAGTTTCTGGGAGAATGTCACCTTCGGTGGCACAGCGCTGCTAGGTGGGTTCGCTTGGAAGTCATACCCTTGTCCTTGGTTGCGATGGATAAAAAA
>JBHICF010000154.1:0-5254 GCA_046759485.1 Nitrospiraceae bacterium | reverse complement strand
AATAGTGCTGGGTGGCAATCTCCAAAAACACGTCTGAGGTCGTGTTGCTCATGTAGAGTAGTTCACTGCCTGTGATCGGTGAGTATTCAGGTTCTCCCTCACTGACAATCAGCTCCGTGGGTTTCGTGGCGATCATAACGCGAGGTATTTCAGCCTCGCTGGGGGTGCTACTGGATGCTTCCCCCGCGCCAGCCTCCTCTCGGCTGTCGAGTTCTGACACGGATGCGGGCAGCTGTGTAGTGACAGTCCAGGGCCCCTCCACCTCTGATGCCTGAAACCAGATGTCCTCTCCCCTCAGGTAGTAACTTTTCGTGCCCGGGTCGAGCACCAGGACAAAAGGGGTGTTGACGACCCTCATCAAGCTGGAGTCCTCGACCGTGCGCAAAATGGGCTCGCCGTCCAGCATCACCAGAAGAGCAGGATAGGAGACAAAGACAATCTCCGGGGGAGTGGCTTGCAGATTCCTGGCCTCTACCCTTTCCCGTTCGGCATTTTCCAGGCTGGTGAGCAGGCGATCCAGGGACACGGTAAGAGTCCGGCGTTCCCATTCATCTTCCACGATCTCTGCGAATTGCTTCTCCTGTTCCGGAGTAATGTTGGGGAATCGTACCCGCGAAACCTCGACATCGGAAATCTCTGCGGTTCGGGTATCGCGATCGGTGGTGATGCGTGTGCTGAACCAGGCCGCCCCGAAAACCGGTTCACTCCTATCGGCCGGCGTCACCGCTACAGCCGCTCGGGCTGTCAATGTCGTTCCTTCGAAGGTCTCCGGCTGAGGTTGATAGATGATAATCTGTGCGGCCGAAACCTGGATTTCCACCGGCCAGCCTTCCTCTTGTGCTTGCGCCCGGCTCGACGCCAGGATTCCGACGCCCAGCAGAGCAAAAGCTGCGATGTTTGGTTTGGTCCTGTGCCATTTGATCATTGGTTTCTTCCTTTACTCACCTCGTCGCTCAGCAGCTCAGCAAACTGGGGCTCTCCTAGCGTGACCTACGCCCAAGCAGATTATTGCGACCGCCGATCTCAGCGGACGGTTAAAATCGGTGCGTCGGTCGGCTGATCAAAGGAAGCCAAGAACTCGGTTGCAAGCGGTGCATCGCCCTCGAGTGTGATCTGACCGTCTTCCACGGCCTCGGCAAAGTCCACGCCTCCAGAAATAATTCCCAAGAACAGATCTTTAGTAAGGCCTATCGTTACGTCTGGATCGCCGGAATAGGTTTCATGAAACTCTACAATACCGCGCCGGACTTCCATTGCGTGCTTCGCATGTCCGAAGTCAAAACCCACCGTATAGTGCTGGTCGACAGTTCTTTCGGCATTCAGATTAAACCGCATGGCCGCCACCAACTGAGCTTCGGTGTAACTGTCCAGGACATCAGGCGCACTCATTTCAATCTTCAAACTACGGTCCAGCGTGCCTTCCAGCTCTTGCGCAGAAGTGAGATACCAGTTGCGCCAGTTGTTATTGGTCTCTCTGTACCCGAGCTCCCGCAGCATTGCCGCCTTAAGCTTACGTGATTCCATATCATCGAGGTCAACACGAATGGCATGCGTGGCAAGTTCGGCCGCCCACTGAAAATCGCCGGCGTCCGCCGCACTCTGCGCGGCTGCCATAACCTTGTCCTTGCCCCCCATGAGCTTCACGTAGCGCAACGATGCTTCGCTGCTATGAATGGGGTTCAGGGTTGTCGGGTCACCATCGAACCAGCCCAGCTCGCCTGTAAAGACCTGCTTCGCTGAGTGCCGTATTCCCCCGTAAAAGTCGCCCAGCCACGGATGAGCCACCAGGTGCTCCGGCAACTTGATGTCACGCATCAAGTCTTCCTCGGTAGCGCCGTTGTTGATCGCTTTGACGGATTGGTCATACGTAAACTGAATGGCATCGCGGTAAGCGGTTAAGGTATCTGCCACATGCTCTTCACCGATGACCGGTCGACCGTGCGACAACATCAGGATGTCAGCGTCGTAGGTGCGCATAACGTCAATGCCCGGATACCAAAGCTGCGGGTCGCGAAAGCGCGTGCCACGAACGGTGTGCAAGTTGGGGTAAGACTCACCCTGAATGACCTCCGCCCCCCACAGCATTCGGTCTTCCTTTACCAGTACCACAATTTCATCTGGAGCTTCCGAGGGGATATGAGCAACATGCAGATCCACACCGGAGATGTTGATATCAAGGGTGCCCCAGTGCCCCTCAACGAAGGTATTGGGCGGAATCAGGGTCATCTCGGTTACCAGGAAGTCGGGGCCCAGGCCGCCGTTGATTCGGCCTTCGCTATCTGCATTCAGCAAGGAACCGAGCGAATAATCGACTCGGAATCCGATCGCTGTACCCACGCCGCCCATCGAGTTATGCCTGACATTTGCCATAAACGTGTCGTGGGCAATGATGACAACATCGTCGGCAATATTGTCCAGCCCACGCACACCGCCCCAGTGATCCAGATGCCAGTGCGAATAAAGGATACCGGTTATAGGCTTCTCGTTGCCGGTGAATTTGCGAAAGTCCGCGATGGCGATGCGCATACGGTCTGCCGTTTCCATTGGATCCAGAACAATGAGTCCGTCGTCACCTTCAATAATGGTTGCCGAGGTCAGTCCGTAGCCGTACACCTTGTAATACTTGTCTTTGATGACAAATATGCCGCTGCGCATCTTTTTCGAATGGGCAAGCATGTCCGGATGAATCGTGCCCGTCGGATCTTCGACTACGGCGAACTGTTTCCCGGTTTCGATGAACTTCGTGTCGCGATCTTCGCCGTGCCAGTAATGAGTAGCCCCGGAATTCTCACCGAGGTAGTAATCGTGAGATAACGTTGGAATGGTGACCTCCACGCCCTCAAACCGATCCCGCGCCAGAACCGGCTCAGTGACGGCCAGCGTTGCCGCCAGGATTGAAACAATTCCAAATAACAGAAATGATCGAAGCATGTTTCCTCCTTAAATGACGTAGGGAACAGGATGTCCAAGTGAGTCACCCAATGTAAACTGTCACAATTGACAGGCCCCTAGCACAAAGAATGACAGGGAGTGAGGTCCCACAGAGAAATTCGTGTTGTTTTGAAACGGGACGCTGATCAGGTCACCCACCGGGTTCTGGGTCGCTTTGGCAAGCTCTGAGTCACCTTGTCCGTGGCCGTAACGAGAACCGAGCCCAAAAAGGAGCGCAATCAGAAACACGACCCAGGTTTTCTGAGCAGAATAGGACATTTTCACCTTACGATCAGGTTGATCGCGCCCACATCTACGGGCTCATCGAAGTAGCTGAAGAACCTCTGGAGGTCCTGTAACGAGCCCCCTTCGATACGGACCTCACCACTGTCGATTCCGCCCATGATGGCGACCATGGCCGCCGGAGCACCCTGCTCGATGGCAGCCGCCATTTCTCCAGTGAACGGCACCTCGCCGACCAGAATGCGATTGAGATAGGCTCTGTCGGTGACCAGGGTGAAATCCGTGTTCTCAGGCAGTGTCTCATGGAACTGCACCACCCCACGGCGGATCTGTAGCCCATAGCGTTCGTTCACATCCGTAAATCGAATCCCCATGGTCAGATTGACCTCGATGCTTTTCTCCGGATCTATTCGAGTGGTCAGCATCTCTAGCAGGATGTTGCTGGGGAAGGCCCGGATGACGTCGCTTGATGTGAAGTCGAAGCCACCCGTAAGGTCCGCTTCGCCATTGAGCTCTGCCGCCGCAGTGAGACTCCAGTTCCGCCAGTTTATGTTGGCCAAGGTGTAGGCGAACTGCCGATAGGCCTCGGCCTTGAGCCTGCGGGCTTCCATATCGTCTTTGTTGATACGGATCACGTTGGTGAGGATTTCTGCAGCCCAGGTGTACTCACCGTCATCCACGGCCTTTTGAGCGGCCTTGATCACGGCGTCCCGTCCACCCATTAGCTCGACATACCGACGTGCCCGCTCCATGTAGGGGAGCGGATCGAGTTCCCATGGATCCGCCTGGAACCAACCGAGGTAACCGACATAGATCTGCCGCACCGCGTGTTTGACTGTGCCGTAATACTCACCCAGCCACGGATGCTCTGCCAGATGAGGAGGCAACGCGACCACTTCTACAAGTTCATCCGGGGTATAACCTTTGTTCATGTATCGAATGGTCTGATCGTGCACATACTGGATGGCGTCGCGGTACGCCGTAAGCATTTCCTGGATGCCGTCGTAACCGACGATGGGTCGACCATGACTGGGAACCAGGTACTCGGCCGGGAATTGGCGCATCACGTCGATGCTCTTGAACCACGGGATCGGGTCGCGGTACTTGGTGCCCCGTATCGTGTGCAGGTTGGGAAAGTTCTCGCCCTGCATCACCTCAGCGGAGTGCAGGAGTTTATGCTCCGGAAACCAGGCAACAATCTCATCAGGCGTTTCGCTGGGCACAAACTTGAGGTGCATCTTGATGCCGGCCACTACGACATCGAGTTCATCGCTGAAGGTCTTGGTTGGCGGAATGAACGTGATCGCGCCCACTCTGGCATCCGGGCCGAGGGCGTCATGGACGGACCCATCCGGGCCCTTGGGCAGGAAGGCCGCAGCCGTGTATGAGGTCCGCCTTCCCTCGATCGGACCCACTGTACTGGCCCAGTTGATGACGCCCCGCATCAGGGTCTCATGGGCATAGATATCGACCTTCCCCGAGGCGACCTCTTCCTCGGTCGCAAAGGCCTTCACTCCAGCGACATGGTCGAAGTGGTTATGGGTGTAGACGATCGCCTTGACCGGCTTATCCGTGACTCGGCGAAATGCTTCCAGCGTTTCCTCGCCCGCCTCCAGAGAGTCTGGTGGGTCAATAATGATGATGCCATCATCGCCGACCATCATCATCGGGCTGGTCAGAGCCCAACCGTGCGCCAGATAGGCGCTGTCGCCAATCTTGAGCACCGCCTGGTCCATCTTGCGGCCATGCTCCGTCATACGGGGATCGACCTTCGGATCATCCTCGGTGTAGGCAAGGTTGGTGCCCGTTCTAAAGACGACTTCTATCCCCTCGTTGCCCCCAAACCACAAATTGCTGGGGTTGGCCTGTTGCGCCAGAACCGGCTCAGTCACGGTCACCGTTGCAGCCAGGATTGAAAGGGTTGCAAATAGCAGAAATGATCTCAGCATGTTTCCCTCCTTCAAATGATTCAGGGGACACGGTACCTAAGTGAATTACGCTGAGTAAACTGTCACAATTGACAGTCCCCCAAGCGAGAAATGGTGGGCAATTCCAAGGACCCCTATTGGGTGAACCAGAC
>JBHICF010000153.1:0-5293 GCA_046759485.1 Nitrospiraceae bacterium | reverse complement strand
CTCGATCCCCAATTCTGCCGCGCCCCTGACGAAGGTATCCATCCAGCTCGAGCATTGTTCCACGTGGAACATTTTTGCTTACTGAGTCATACGGTCAGTCCAGTAATGCTTTGAAACTATGAAAAGATCTGATCATCAGGGGTAATGAATTCGGCTGAAAATAGAGGACCTAGGCGGCAACGGAACGCTAAAAACCACATTTTACATACTGCGACTGGAGGTAACGTCGCGTATTAGCGTTGTCCAGGACAGAGCAACCGTTTCCTGACGTATTGCTTGCCTGGACGGTTGCTGATCTTAATCAATCCCACGAAATTATCAAGAGGGAAATGCGAGAAATTTCTGACGGTCGAGTCTAGGCAGGTATCTGGGGGGCGTGCTGGCGCCGATCGCGCTCGAGCGCCACCAGCAAGAGAGAGATTGCTGCCGGTGTCACACCAGAGATGCGCGAAGCCTGACCGATGGATGCAGGGCGGACACGCTTGAGCTTTTCCACCACTTCGCGGGAGAAACCCGTTACGTGGTCGTATTGGAATGAGGGAGGGATCTTTCGGTCCTCAAGTTTCTTAAACACCGCCACTTGCTGGAGTTGTCGTCGAATGTATCCTTCATATTTCACCGCGACCTCAATGGCTTCGGCGATATCTTGTTCCTGGGGAACCTCCTCACCTAAGACCTCGAGGAGCGTCGAATAGGTGAGATCAGGTCTTCTAAGTATATGTGCGTATGTTAAATCGGGGGCTAGCCCGCCATCCATGTCGAGCGCAGATAATTTGTCCCGTTGATCCTGGGATAGGGCTAACCGCGTCCCCTTCAGGCGAAGAACCTCCAGCTCCACAGTTTCTCGCTTCCTTTCGAGTCGCGTATAGACCGGCTCCTCGATGAGTCCCAGTTGATACCCAACATCCATCAACCTGAGATCCGCGTTGTCGTGCCTCAGTAGGAGCCGATACTCGGCTCGTGAAGTGAACATCCTATATGGCTCGCGAGCATCCTTGGTGATGAGATCATCTATGAGCACGCCGATGTATGCCTGAGAGCGGTCAAGCACCAGCGGGGGTTGCTCACGGACTCCCAAGGCCGCGTTGATTCCAGCGATGAGGCCTTGCGCGGCCGCCTCCTCGTACCCGGAGGTCCCATTGATTTGGCCGGCGTGGTAGAGCCCAGTGACGAGTTTCGTCTCCAGCGTGGGATGTAGTTGGCAGGGCGGAAAATAATCGTATTCGACGGCGTACCCCGGTTTCAGCATCTTCGCTCGCGCCAGGCCAGGTATTGTGCGGAGCAGCGCTGCCTGCACGTCAACAGGAAGGCTCGTAGAAATACCATTAGGGTAAAACTCTATAGTATCAAGCCCCTCAGGCTCCACAAAGATTTGATGCCGCTGCTTGTCAGCAAAACGCACGACCTTGTCCTCGATGGATGGACAGTAGCGAGGTCCAACAGCCTCGATCACGCCGCTGTACATGGGTGACCGGTCGAGATTGGCGAGAATAATCTCGTGCGTTTGCTGGTTCGTATGGGTCAAATGGCAGGGTACTTGAGGGGTAGTAATTCGTGAAGTGCGATAGGAGAACGGCCGCGGTGGATCGTCGCCCCATTGGGTCAGCATCGCAGAGAAATCGATCGTATCGCGGTCCAGCCGTGGGGGCGTCCCAGTTTTAAGTCGACCCACCTGAAATCCGAGGTCTCGCATGCAGTCCGAGAGGTGTTCAGCTGATGCCTCGCCGGCACGGCCAGCGGGAAAATGGTTCAATCCAATGTGGATCAGGCCCTTAAGGAAGGTTCCTGAAGTCAGGATGACGGCATGGGAAGTGATCACCTCACCGGAATCTGTCAGGATGCCAGTGACCGCGCCACCTCGCGTCAGGATTCGGTCCACCGTCCCGCGCGCGATGTCCAGGCCAGGCTGGGCTCGCAGTGTCGACTGCATCACCTGCCGATACAGCTTCTTATCACATTGCGTGCGCAACGCGCGCACCGCAGGACCCTTACTGGTGTTGATCATGCGAAATTGGATACCGGCCTGATCCGTGTTGCGAGCCATTTCGCCGCCGAGCGCGTCGATTTCGTTCACGAGATGTCCTTTGGCGATCCCCCCGACTGCTGGGTTGCAGGACATCTGGGCGATCTTGTCCTCATCAATGGTCAGGAGCAAGACGCGCGTGTCCATGCGAGCGGCAGCAAGGGCAGCCTCACAGCCTGCATGGCCTCCGCCAATCACCACGATGTCATAGGACACGGACATGACTTAGATCCAAGGGGTCCGGCGGCACAAACAGTGGGTCAAGCACAACACCTATGGGGAGAGCACCTGCGCGGGGTCATACACCTGCCGGGATCTCATTTCCCGATGCAAAAGTCACGGAAGATGCGGTCCAGAATGTCGTCGGTGCTGACCGCGCCAGTGATCTCTCCGAGCGCGTCGATCGCGCCTCGCAGGTCCATGGCCACAAATTCACCCGAGAGCCCTTTCGTGACGGAATGCTCGGCCCCAGCCAAAGATTCTCGGGCTCGCAACAGGGCCGTTTGATGCCGCAGATGTGTCACCACGGCACCCTCGGTCGCCTCGAAATCCGCACGGAGCAGGAGCGTACGGATGCCGTCACGCAGTTCGTCCAGACCCTGACCATGACGGGCGGAGATCCGGACGACTGGGCTAGAACAAGTCTGTTCAAGGGATGAGGCGAGGTCCGACGCATCCATGACACAGGGAAGGTCCGACTTATTAATCACGACCAGCCGTTTTTTTTCTGGGTGCTCATTGAGGAGCTGACGATCCTCCTCGCAGATCGGGACGGAGCCGTCCAAGACGATCAGGAGAAGATCCGCTTGCTCCATCGCGCTTCGGCTGCGTCGTACGCCCTCTTGCTCGACGTGATCATTCGAGTGCCGAAGTCCCGCCGTGTCCAGCAGCCGCAAGGGCACCCCCCTCATATTCAGCACTTCCTCAAGGACATCGCGGGTGGTGCCGGGGACAGCAGTCACGATGGCCCGATCGGTTCGCACGAGCGCGTTAAGCAAGCTGGACTTCCCCACGTTCGGTCTGCCCACGATAACCGTCATCACGCCTTCGCGTAAAACTCGGCCTTCCCTGGAACTCTCAGCTAACGCTGTGATCTCTGCCTTGGTCTGACGGATGGTCGACTCAAGTTCTTCGGCTTGGATGAAAGTGATGTCTTCGTCCGTGAAGTCGATCGCTGCCTCGACATGCGCGAGTAGGCGTAAGAGCGATTCCCGGAAGCTGTTGACTTCGGTAGACAGGGTCCCACGCAGCTGTTCTTGTGCCAGCCTGAGACTGCTGGCGGTTTTCGCCCGAATGGTATCGAGCACGGCTTCAGCCTGGGCAAGATCAAGCCGTCCGTTGAGGAACGCGCGTTTCGTGAACTCACCGGGGTCAGCGAGCCTCGCTCCAGCTTGTACGATGGCCTCGGAAAGAAGATGGAGAACGAGGGGACTCCCGTGACAATGAATCTCTACAACGGTCTCACCGGTATAGGAATGAGGGGCGCGCATGACCACCACCAGGGCCTCGTCGAGGGCCCCTGCCATCGTTTCCTTGGCACGCGCCGCATCATGGGGAAGCCCTGGCGCTGAGGGCTGGAGAGACGGCCGAAGGATGTCAGCGTAGTACAGCCGATGACTCTGGAGGGCGGCAAGGGGATGACCGCAACGAAGGCGGAGAAGCGGCGAGGCGGTGTCGAGAGCTTTTTCACCGCTGATCCTCAGAATCCCGATTCCGCCTTCTCCCACCGGAGTCGCGACCGCACAGATGGTGTCATGCAACCCGGTTGTCATGGCTTCCCTTCGGGAACCTGCGATTCGACCGCACTGTCGTCTTCTGCCTTCCGGGAATCCTTCTTCTTTCTCTTACCGCCGCCAGGCTTCTGTCCGTCATCAGCCATGGAGTTCTCTGCTGGCTCCGTAGATGGGGGCATGAGGGACGAGAAGGTCGGTCTTTTGAAGATGTACCGGTCAGTGATGAACTGTTGCGCGATCGTCAGCACGTTGTTGGTGAGCCAGTAGAGAACCAGCCCAGAGGCGAAGTTCAAAAAGATGAACGTGAGAAATACCGGCAACAGGAGCATCATCTTGGCTTGCGTCGGATCCATGGTGGTCGGCATGATCTTCTGCTGCAAAACCATGCTGACCCCCATGAGGATTGGCAGCACAAAGAACGGGTCTGGCACTGACATATCGTCGATCCACAGCATAAAAGGCGCCTGCCGGAGATCGATCGTCATGTACAGGATGTTGAACAGAGCGATGAACACCGGCATTTGGAGCAGCATCGGCAGACAGCCTCCTACCGGGTTCACCTTGTGGTCGCGGTACAGCTTAATCAGTTCCTGGTTGAGGCGCTGGCGATCGTCCTTCAGTTTTTTCTGGAGTTCAGCCACCTTCGGCTGGATGACCTGCATATCCTTCATCGACTTATAGCTCTTGTATTGCAGAGGGACAAAGAGGAGCTTGATACACAAAGTAAGGAGGATGATCGCCAAACCATAGTTGTGCGTGAATCCGTAGAAGAATCGCAGCAAGAAAAACAAGGGCTTCGCCAAGGCTCTCACGATGTCCCAACTGCCGTAAATAAACCAGCCGAAGTCAATGGTATCTTCAAGTCGGACGTTCATGGCCTGGAGCGTATCGTACTGCTTGGGGCCGGCATAGAGCTGCAGGGCGACACTCTGTGAACCGGGAAACCGAGCCCCGGCGGACACGAGCTTGTCCCCCTCGTTTGTGATGACCACTGCTTCGGCTGCCTGCGGGATCAGCACACTCATGAAATACTTATCCTGGAGCGCGACCCACTGCACGTCGCCTTTCCGCTCTAACTCCTGGTCGGGGTTGTCCTTCTCGAGGTCATCATCCACAAGATACGCAGGTCCGACCAGTCCAATGAATCCTTCACCCCATTCGACGATGCCAAAGTTGGTGCCCAGTCCGACGTCAACTTGACCAGGCATTCCTTGCGTCTTGATCCGGACATCCACGAGATACTTCTGGTGGTGGAATCGCAGCTCCTTCTGAACGACGATTCCGTTCTTGGGGTCCCGGTACGTGAACGTCAGGCTTCCGACGGGATGGTCCGCATCCAGCCTCGAGAAATCCCGCTCAACTTCGTACAATCCCTCTACGAGCTGCTTGGTCAACGCCTCATCAGCGGCCTTTATGGAGAGCGGTCCTTTGAATCTCCCTCCTTCATACATCAGCTCCACCGGGACCGGGCCCTCGGAGCTTTTGTTTGTAAAGTGTTGGAGCTGCCAGCTCTTGATCACCGCGCCACGGTTGGTGA
>JBHICF010000152.1:0-5322 GCA_046759485.1 Nitrospiraceae bacterium | reverse complement strand
TCGCTGCTGCTATCTGCCTGCTTTGCCAAGGAAGAAGAACTGGCCAAGGTGAAGCAGTCCCTGGATGACCAGATTGTCACTCTGGGTGAGCAAGGGAAAGGCCTCGAGGGCCAAGTCAGTGATGTCGATCAAAAGGTTGACCAGCAGAACCGTGAATTAAGCGCAAGAATCTCGGAAGGACGAGATGAGAACGAACGCCTCCAAAAAGAGACTGCTAAGCTAAATGAGCAGATCGCGAATCTGCGCGACCAGGACCTCCCAGCTCTCCACGATCAGATCGACAAGATCTCAAGCCGGCTGGACGCAGTCATTTCTCCTGAGGAAGCGCAGGCCATCCGCGATGACCTGGCACACTATGCCGAGCGTGCGGAGCAGGGCCAGGCGCGCCTCAACGTGTTCGAAGACAAGACGATCGACTGGCAGAATGCGATGGTGATGGTTCAGAGCGACCAGGCTGACCAGATGAGGCAGGACCGCGAGCAGTTCTCACAGGAGCTCCAAACGGTGGACGCCTCGATCAGTGCCCTGGCGAATACACTGGATGGACGGCTGCAGGATCAGACACTCGCCATGAATGAGGCCGAGGAGCGGAACCGTGCACTGATGATGGAACAGATGGCTGAATTGCAAGCTACGCTCGCAGAGTTCAAGCACGGACTAAACCAATTGAACACCAAACTGTTTCGGGAAGAACAACGGGTGAATGACCTCACGACACGCTTACAAGCCGTCATCATCCTGCCTGGTGAGGGAGACCAGCAGTCGAAGAGGGCGGAAGAAGAAGCCGACTTTCTGCTTCGGGGAGAGGAAAAGAGGGTGCCGGAGCAGGAGCGGGCAATTGTGACCAGTCCGGCCTCTCCCAAGAGCCCAGAAACCCAGTTGCGGAGAGGAGAAAGACCCGTACTACCACTCAATGTTTCTGAAATCGCCCAGCGATATACTGGCTCTGTGGTCACCATCCTAGCGCTGGACAAGGATGACCAACCGCTCACCGTGGGAAGCGGATTCTTTATCAACAATGAGGGGCAGATCGCCACCAACTACCATGTCCTCGAAGGGAGTGCCAAGGCAATCGTGAAGACCATTGATGGCCAACGCGGGGAGGTCTTGGAGATCATCAGTCTCAATCCAGAGTTGGATCTTCTTGTCGCCACGACCACATTGACGAATGCTTCTTCGCTCCGCTTCGGGAATTCGGAGAGCGTCACAGTTGGCGAGGACATTGTCGTCATTGGCAACCCCGAAGGACTCGAGGGAACAATCTCGAAAGGTATCATCAGCGGGGTTCGACAAGTGGGTGATCTCAAGTTGCTGCAGATCACCGCACCAATCTCCCCGGGAAGTAGTGGCGGACCTGTCTTCAATCTCTGGGGGGAGGTCGTCGGGATCGCCACGCTCTACCTTGGGAAAGGGCAAAATCTTAACTTTGCAATGCCAGTGAATTACATCCAGACGCTGAAGCCGACCCAATATGCGCTGAAGGATTTACCCCGTCGAACATTGAAGACATCCGTCGATGAGAAACAACAGGCGCGCGTGACCGTGTTTGACCTAGTCTGTGGATCCGGTGACACGACCAGTAATGGTTGCGAACAATTTGTGCAAGATTCCACATCGAGAATCTTCTTCGGGCTTAAGAACGACACCAACTACCCGATCAATCACATTAAGGTATTTTTCATTTACAAGAATCGGAGCGGGGAAGTGATTAGCTATTCCGCGAAACTCGTGCGGGAGACCATCCTGCCAAAACTCGCCCTCCAATTCGAGCACACCCATTCGGTGCGGAATATGAAGGGCGGCATGGTTGAGGTTCGCATTCTCGATTACAAGATCGACCGATCAGCCCCAAGTTCTCCTGCCGAAATCCTCTTCAATTAATCGCTTCATATCCACCAGACTCTCTACGGTTATCCAGCAGTCCACTCTTCGCTGGCATCTGTGTTCCTCAGGTGGACTGTGACGCAATTAGACGCCGGACTCACTGAGCGCGCGAACAAGGTTTGCTGGATGGCGGCCGGGTTGAGTGGGGGACGACTTCTCTGGGAACAGAGGCTTGGTGGACAGGGGTTATCGACTGACCTTGATGTGGACGACTCCATCGGCGAACTGCTTTTGTAAGTCTCGCGCATCAATTTGGCGTGAAGACCGTTTCCGTTTTTTGGTCGGACAGTCTCCTCCGGGGACGAGAGAGAGCATGGTGCGCAGGTATGAGCTCTTGACTGCGAAATTGACGTTTTGAGGCGTCACGCCAAGAGACTTAAACAGGTACTTATTATCCAGCGTAGACGTGACGACGCCGATGACCCTGCCCTTTGAATCAAGTAGCGGACTGCCGCTATTGCCCGGCTGAATGGGGACGCTGACTTGAAAGAGACGTGGATCGTTATCCATACCGACCGTGTTGTTTACCAGCCCCTGACTCACGCTCACCGAGCTGGCCAAGATCCCACTCAGGGGAAAACCGAGTGTATAGACAGGATCGCCAGATTGAACTACGTCAGGATCTCCAAGCGCCAGACACTTTGCACTGGCCTTGGATGGTGGTGGAGCACCGGGGCCTATGTGTTCAACCATCTTGAGTAGAGCAAGGTCGTTCTGAGGATCTTTCATGAGTAGCTCTGCCTTCACCGATGCACCACCGCGCAGGACTGAGATCCGCCAAGCCCCACTCACCACGTGGTAGTTGGTCGCCAACAGGTTAGGTGCGACAAAGAATCCAGTTCCTGAGTTCACTCTGTCTGAAGTGACCAGCTCCTCAGACGGGCGGGACTTCGGATAGGTCCGTATCAACATTAATTTCTCTTGCTTCTCGCTCTCTGGTTCAGGCGGGACATTCATTTCGATGAGATTGGGACCTGTCAAAGAGAGGGGCGTGCCATACTCCGATCGATCATCCAAGTAGTAGAGGCTCGAGAACACGCTTGGGAAGGCCGTCTCCTTGAGGAGAAACTTCAAGTCACCCACCCGCCAGCCTTCACTCTTGGTATCCGTCACAATCGCGACATAGTCGTACCCAGACGACACGTCCATCGTATTTCGGACAATCGCCACTTCGTAAGATGCATTACTCCAAATCCAGACGCCTTCTATCGGGTCAAGGTCCCTCCCGGCAAGGTATTTTAAGACTGCCTCGGTACGGTCCTTCACAGGGATGGCCGGCTTTTCTTCCTGCTCTTGATTTGAACCTGACAAGGCAGACGGGTCGATGATGATCCGCCCTTGGGAGTCGTAGGTACACCCGGGTTGAAGGGCGAGGAGTAGGCACAAAACCCCAGCGGTCCAGACAGACACGGCGTTCGACTGGAACCTGCGTTCGACCACATTCATTTTACGAACCGACCGTCCTTGGATGCATCTTGGGAAGGCAGAGAACGCGACCGCCTATACAATACCTGTCATGAGTGGACGGATCGACTACTGGAGAGCCCCGTGTGACCTTGGGGTCCAGAGGAGGGGACGTTTGTATAATCGTTGACGTTCGCGGAGCTTTGGGATGCACATCGAGTCCTGCCGCTACCGCTGAGGATCTCGACATTGGGCTGTCGGTAGGCAGGGCCTATGGCTTGCCGGCCGCCAACTACGACACATCACCAGGCTGCTGGCCTACATCGGTCCAGGTCGGTGCCAGTGAAGCCCACCCTCTCGCTCCACGCTCTACCTGGGCCGCGGTGTGGATCCGCGCCGCTTACTCAGCTGCGAACTTCCCTTTCGGCCGCTCAGCTACAACGGGCTCCAACTGCATCCTGACCTTCTCGAGTATCTTCAGTCGTTCTTTCAGGGCCGCTTCCTCAAGCTTGTAGCCACCGAGCAGCGTCTGTCGAATCATGTGCATCTCAGTGTTCAGACCTGTCAAAAAGGACGGCAGTTGCTTCACCGTTGCCACCGTCTTCTGGATATGTTCGAGTCGCTTATGGGTCCCATCATTCAGCGCGACAATTTGTGCCAAGGCCTGTTCATTTTCCTTGGCCGAAGCCGCTAAGGCCTCCCGCGTGCGTGCGGTTTCTGATCTGACCTCTTTAAGCAGCAACTCACTCCTGAGTGCCTCGTGGCGCCGCATGTCCTCCATCGCCGCCTTGTTGTCGGACCTGAACTGCTCCAAGGTCCGGACAAGCTCGGCCTGTTGCTTCTCGTTGTCGGACTGGACGGTCTTGAGTTCCCCACGTAGGTCCTTGATCTCAGACATGAGCGAGGAATTCGCGGTATCCAATTTCTGGGTCAGCCCTTGATCCAGCTTTTGGAGATCCGAAGCCGTTGCGCACCCCATCGCTCCAAGAAGGAAAACCACGCCGATGCCCAGTACAATCTGCTTCGAGATGAAAAAGCCTCTCATGATGCACCTCCGTTGGTAATAGTTCGCGCGCATTATACTGAAATCCGCTGCTGTCTGCAAAAGTCAGGTCCCACCCCCCTCTCCTCCGAAGAGCGTCGCCGATCTGACTTTGAGGGGAGGCCAAAGTCTCCTTAATAATTCGATTGATAGCAGATGGATGGGCCGGGTAGCGGGGATACAGGTCTATAGGATCTAGGCCAGTCCGGCTGGGAACTGACCTGTTCGAGCAGTTGGATCGGGTATGGAGTGGCTAGTGGTCGGTCGCCTCTATCGAAAAGTCGCTTGGCAAGGGAGGGAGTCAGTGGGCTGCCTTCCGTGACCACTCTCGCGTCAGATTCTCTGCCTCGGTGATCTCCTGGGGGATCAACCCCTTGGCGACCAGATCTCTTGCTTCACGTGCTTCCTCGAACCCTTGCGCCGCCGAGAGGTTTAGCCACATATACGCTTGCACACGGTCACTGGGCACACCTCTGCCAATACTGTACAAGAGTCCAAGATTGTTTTGGGCACGGGGGTGTCCCTGTTCAGCCGCCAGTCGGTACCAACGCCCCGCCTCCCGATAGTCCTTCGGCACGCCCTCGCCCCGCTCGTACATCAACGCAAGGTTGAACTGAGCCGACGCGACCCCCTGGTCCGCGGCCGCCCAGAACCAATAGATAGCCTGTTGATTGTTCCGCGGAGTTCCGATTCCCTCGTGATAGTACACCCCCAAGCTGAACTGGGAATTCGCGACACCCTGCTCCGCGGCAAGTTGATACCAGTGCTTGGCCAGCCCGTAATTCTGCTGGACGCCTTCACCCTGCTCGTACATGACCGCCAGATTGTTCTGGGCATTGGCAAGTCCCTGCTCGGCTGCCAGTCGATACCAACGCACCGCTTCGCCCGGATTCGTTGAGACACCTTCCCCGACGTCATACATGACGGCAAGATTGAACTGAGCGTTGGCGACGCCCTGATCGCCGGCCAGTTGATACCAGCGTAAGGCTTCC
>JBHICF010000151.1:0-5351 GCA_046759485.1 Nitrospiraceae bacterium | reverse complement strand
AAAATCCCTCAAGCTGCGCCTTCAGTTTCTCAGCATCTCCCTCATAACTCTTTCCGGCGTACATCTGCTTGCGGAGCGGTGAGCTGCGGTAGGCCGTTTGCGCCAATTGCTTCGCCGATTCCACTTGCTTCCCTTCCAAAAACATCTTTGCCTCGAGATCTGCCACGAGCCGCCGAAGCCGATCCGGCGTCAGGAACTCCCCGAACTTGTTCAAGTATCGAGCTCCGATCTGCTCAAGAGAATGGTCCCCGTCGAAGAACTGGAGCAGGTAAAAATAGCTCAATGGCACGATCAGTTTTTCCGAGCTCAATCCGGTGGGATCCCAGAGGAGAACGTATTGTTCATCCTCGGTCTTGATGGGGGAAAACTGTAGGTTCCTCAAAGATGGAAAGAGTAACGGGTCTTTGGCAGCCTCGGTCATATTTGCCTGCTGATTTCTGCGTTCTCTCGTGAGGGCCCTATTCTACTGAATCAGACTGCGTGCCCGCAATTCCGCCTAACCCCGCTTGGCCGTGTAGGATTCGCTTGCTCGGAACGAAGACCTATTCTTCTTCCCTCTGCTGGAGACTCCAAACGATCAGGATGGTCACCGTGGCCACCAGCAGCCACAGAGATGCCCGACCGTACTGCGCTCCCGAGAAGTCGATCAGGTCCATGAACCGTCCGATCAGCAACGACATCCGCGCCATGGCCGTATACCCAAACGCAGCGCCAAACGCCAGCATGAGAAAGATGATTCCCGTTCGTGCTGTCACTTTGCCTGGACCCGAGTGTTCGATTGAAAAAAAGAAATACCACAGGACGGAGATGACGCCGACAAGGATGACCACGGAATTGAGACTGCTGCCGGGATTCAAGAGGTCCAGTGTTGGTCGAATGACCCCACCTTCCAAGACCGAAACCAGGGGACGTACCGTATCCTCGACTTGCTTCAAGACGAACGATGAAATCAGCCGCGGGATGGCCAGCCCAGAACCCACGCCGACGACGAAGGCGAATGCAATGCGCGAGAGCCACGTGAGCTTTGGGACATACCGTGCCAGCATCAACGTGCCGATGGCGACCGGGATCAGTCGCCACCACTCCCCTGCGTCGAAGACCGGATCAATAATGAGACGAAAGAGGAGTTCATACCCCTTCACCACCGTGTAGCCTACCGAAATGCCCACATAGAGGTGCTCGGCCAACTTGAAGAGCGGGTTATCTTTATAGAGGAAGGTGAAGATGAATAGGGTTAACCCTGCTGCCACCCACGCTCCCAGGAGTACTTCAAACGACATCTCTGCTCTCCATGTTTAGTACGAGCCGTCGTGCACAATCATGAGGCCTGCCTGCGCGAACGTCGGGTCCAGAAGTAAAACGTGTTGCAGAGCATGACGAGAACGATGATGGCAAAGTGCGTGGCTGACTGGGCATCCATACCGGCCACCGCCATCGCCTTTCGGCCGATCAGTGACTCATACTCCGCAGCACCTCGCAGCCCTCCGATGAGTCCGTTAATCTGGCCACTCCGCAAGAGTGGATAGAGCCCTGGTGCAATGACTCCCGTACACCCTCCGCCGAGCTCGAAACGGTATTTATCTTTTCCGAACAGATACCACGTTTCGACCCCTGGAACTCCGGCTGCCAGACTCACCACATAATCAACATGCCGAAGGTTTGGCACACCTCGTAAGACCGGTAATTCACGTGTCGACTTGTCGTAGTAATCCTTCGGAAAGGCTTTATATAAATCTTGGCCCATGGCAATAATCAAAGCCCCCGTCCCGGGGCTAAAACCAAGGAACACGTAATCCTCGCCATTCACCTTGCCTAATTCCCTCGCGACGCCGTTGATGGTCTGTTCGGCCAAGCCCGTGCCGGGAAGCCACAGCGTCATGACGATGACCTTTAAATTCCTAGAGAAGGCGTGGCGAAGCAAGGCCACGGCTTGGGGTTCGAGTTCGGGCTTGGACGCAGGGTCAAAATCCATGGACAGGAGGAAGACCGAGCCCTCGGGCAGCGAGTCTATGTAGTCATAGACGGCCCGAACTTCCTGCGATCCTTTGATAGGGAGCCCCACGGGATACAACAAAGGCAGCAGTGTGCACAGACCGATCAGGAGAAAGATGATCCGTCGATCGATGCTCAACATCCGTTCAGGGAAGCTCACAGAATTCGCTCCGATTTCGAATTCATAGTTTCGGGTTTGGGGTTTCGGGTTTCGAGTTGTTCGGAACTCGGAACTTTAAACTCCAAATTCGAAACCAACGACGGTTACCCATAGTTTTATTCCTTACCGCCACCTAAGTACGCACGCTCGATGCCAAAAATGATTTTGATCGAGAGCGCGACCGCGCCCAGGCTGATACCGATCAGGATGGCTCGACGAACTGAGGCATTCAGGATGTTCAGGATCCAGCTGGTGATATCACCGGTAACGGGGAGGATGTATTCACCGAGCGGGACCCTTCCCATCATCACGATCACTGCGGCGATCAACAACACGGCCGCTTCTTTACTGCGCGCGCGGAACGAGCGGTAGGCCGCCGATGCGATGAAAAAGGCCAGAATCGCAAACATGGATCCCTGGAGTGGGACCATGGCGAAGTTATAGATCCATCCAAATGCAGTCATGACCCCATCGATGGATTCCCTCCCTTTGATCGGCAAGCCCACGACCAGGGTTGCGACGATCCCGAAATAGAGGATGAAACTGTATCCCCATCCTGGCTCATGACGCTTGATCTTGACCGCATGGATGTGAAAGAGGCTCGTCACGCCCAGCACCAGGGCAAATAATCCGATGATTTGAATCCACAGGGAGCCCTCGGTGAGGAGTTTCTCGGACGTCGGATGGGGCACGTAGTATTGGAGCGCAAACACGACACCAGTGACGAATGTGATGATTAACGGAAGCTGCCTTCGGAAAAATGTCATTTCACGTCCCGAAACAAATCTAGGAGGAAGCTCGGCCATTGGGTTTCGAGCATCAGGCCGACGGTTGCCAGGCCTGTACCCAAGACCAACGCGCCAAGGATCACCGCCTTGCCCAAGTCCTGCCCCCGCAGGGTCCCGACCTGAACCGGTTCTCGCGAGAGGTAAGCGCTCGCGGCGTACAGCTCTTCGCCGATCAGGGTGTAGTCACAGGTGGTCACGAAGAAAGGAAGCTGGTGGTCAGAGTCAGTCCCGGCGATTTGAATTGCGCCCGTGCTTGCGCCGGTTTCAGTCAGCAAGAGGGATTCGGCGAAATACGACCCCATGAAGAAGTTTGCGGCGGGCTTCTTTCGCAGCATGATGCCGTCCACCGCTGCGGTGTAACTGAATTGGTCAGTCGTGATAAAAAAGTTCGAGTCTTCCTTGAAAGTATCTGGCTTACCAGCCTCTAAATACGACTGTTTTGTGATTTCCTGGCAAACCGCCATCACAATGGGATCACGGTGCGGGACGAGGAGGTTCGTCTCGTAGGCAGCGACTCGCTTGCCGACCCGCCCCAGGATCACAGCGGCAGCGATGGTGGAGGGTTCACTCATATCCCCTGCTCCGGTCAAAAAGAGGATCGGTTTCCCAAGCTCAGTCGCTCGCCCGATGGCCTCGTCCACGGCATCCAGGCCTGGAATGCGTCTGAGAAAGATTTCCCGATTTTGGGCCTGCGCGCGCCTCGCGGAGCGGATGCACCAGAACAGACCACCCCCGAATAATGAGAGCAGCAGGAAATTATTGAACGCATTCCAATTGATCCAATTGGGTACCGGCGCGACGGGGTCTAGACTGATCTCCGCTCGCTCCATGCCCTGGACGGCTGCTAGCGTGACAACGTATGGTGTCCCGTCTTTCAGGATCAGATCATTTCCGGGCTTGATGTCATACTGGTGATAACTGTGCGGCGGTGGATTCGTCCACCACGGCGATTTCACGTCGCTGGCGTAATGAGAGTTGGAAGCGAATTCTGCGACGAGGTGACGCTGGCTTTTTTGAGAAGTGGAGCCCTGATCACCAAGCCGTGTGAGCTCCTCGATATAAAGTTCGTAGGTCCTTGCTGGGCCATCGTACTCACTTGGCGCCCAGATGATGGTCAGCGCGCCCCCTGCATCATTGGGCGTATCGAAGACCTGGACCTCTGCGGGAGGGGATACGGGGACTGGAGACTGTGCAGCGACGAGTGAACTCAAGCAGGGGAGGATAAGCCACGGGAGGCACACCTGTCCCACCCTATGCACCAGCACGCGAATCATCCTTCGATGATCTCCACATTCGCGCGAGGGATAATCGCGCGAGTCTTATCCGTCAATTCCACCTCGAGGACACGGACCTCACTCTCGGTCTCGATTTCCTTCAAATCTGGTGGGAGGTCGAGGACTTGTCCAATTCGGCCGAACAAGGGATCCCGAATCACGCGGACCAGGTCTCCGTTCCTAATTCCAGTTCGCTCCCCCATGGACTCACTTTCCGACGTCTTCTTCGGCTGAGCCGCAGGTTCCGTGAATGGAATGATGAGCTCGGGACGGATCACTCCTGCGCGGATCTGCGTCGCGCCCGAAAGGGAGGCTTTTTTGCCAACGAACTTCCCCAGCAACGTGAACGTCTTCTGCGCCATCGGGATCGATCCAAACCCTTCCGTCAAGAGCAACGTAAAGCCCACCCGCTCAGTCCCCGTGATGGCCACGCCGAGATCGTACCCGAGCAACGCCCGGAGGTCCTTGTCGTGGATACCACCAACGACTAAACCCGAGACGCCGATCTCACGTGCCCGGTTCAGCGTATCGGCCGACACGAAGGCGCCCCCGACCACGATTTTACCTTTCATCCCAGCGTTGAGATGGGCCGGCGTCAGCGTGTCGTCTGGGTTCGTGACCGCCAAGGCCAATTCACCCCACGTCTCACCGCCGATCCCAAAAATCCCCTGTACCAGACTGCAGCTCGTCTCCACCGTGACACCTTGGTCCGGGTGAACCTCGACCACCGTCCCATCAACGTAGGCCAGTAACTCGAGGGATCGAGCGGGCTCGCGAAGCAGCACCTGACCCGTCACAGCAGAGACCGCCTCGACGGTCCCTTGAATGGGGGAACGCACCTCAGTTCTGAACCACTTGATGATCGGCTTGTTTTCCGCAATGACGTCATCTTTTTGAACCGACTCCCCTGTCTTTTTCACAAGATACTCGGGGACTTCATCCGGAGCCGCTCCGAGCAGATTCGCCACGTTCACCGGATGCACACCACCGGGCAAGGAAGTCCGTGCCACGACCATTTCGGCGGTCACGTGACGGCCAGACTCGACCTCCACGACGCCGGGGATGGGCAACAACCGGCGCTTCCTGATGACCGTCCGCTCGGTGACCGATAACCCGGGTGTGTACGCGTGTCCCATA
>JBHICF010000150.1:0-5352 GCA_046759485.1 Nitrospiraceae bacterium | reverse complement strand
TCACCTCGCGCTGAAAACACAAAAGCCCTTCGGGCACGATTTCACCCGAAGGGCTTGCTAGAGCAGTCCTGAATCCAGAC
Source organism: Nitrospiraceae bacterium (assembly GCA_046759485.1). Lineage (GTDB taxonomy): Bacteria > Nitrospirota > Nitrospiria > Nitrospirales > Nitrospiraceae > JBHICF01. The sequence goes on along the minus strand of JBHICF010000150.1, from coordinate 5,272 downwards.
GACTTATTTTTAGGCCAGTCACCCCATGTGAACCTCGACTGGCTCGTATCAGAGCTGCAAGCCTACGCCTCCTTACGAAGCGCGTCAAGCAGCCTACTTACTAGGGGGAAACGCGTGTTCTGGTGAGCACTTACGTTGGTCGCTTCCTGCGGCCATTGGTCGGGGGTGTGGGGTTGCCAACCCGCGGTCCACAATCCAGGTGCTCTCGCGACGGTCGCGCTGACCTGGAAGGAAATTAGCGTTTAGAAAACATCTACTTTGGGAACGGCTGACTCTCTGAAGGCAAAATATCCATAGCCGAAGTTTGGGATCAGTGATGGGAAGGAGGCAGGAAGGGATTAAATCGCATCTCCATTTCTAATCTAACGCTCATACAACGGCTGAACCGGTCGTGCACTATGAGCCCCTCCATATTGCACATACGAATCGTATCCTTCTTGCGTAATTGGAACAAGATGTGGGAGTAAAAGCCACCTTACCTTTTCCGTACAAGGGGGTGTGGTAAGAGATCCGTCATAGGTGTAATAACCAAGTTGCCAGTACTCCTTCTCCAGAGTACGTTTCTTATTCGGAATTAGGTAAGGATCCCCTGTCAAAGTTCGGGAAGGCAAAAATTTTGTAAGATCTATTCTTAATGATTCTATATGTGTCTCTTTATCTGTCAGAGATATGTTTTTAAGCACCGTGTCGAAAGCCGAAATGCCTTCGCTATCCGCCTTCACTTGCATAAACACTGCAATGACGACAGCCGTATAACGTTCTTCGCCGCCTGGTACTTCTCTTTTAGCTTTGTTAGGGAGAAACACCCAATGCATCTCCATATCAAACGCCTTGCCGCGCACCCTATGCTCGCTCGGTGTATGCCAGTGTACCTGGCTAAGCTCAAAAGTCCTTCCCTCATATATTAAGGCACTGCCTTCATCAGCCTTAAGATCAACAAAGTTGTGTGTATTGTCAGCGTGAAAACGCGTAGGTTCCACATGTAATAACGCCTCAGCCAGGTGTGACTGATCAAAATGCCTGATATCAGTAACATTAACGGGAGACTGCTGGTGTCCTTTGTTACAAACCCCCTTCCACTGACTTGGCCCCTGCCTACCCTCATAACTCCAATCCTCGGCCCCCACAGCAGTTGCCAAAAGCAGAAAAGGCAACATCGAACACAGTACAAACGTGGAAGGTAAACTTCCTTTTCCTCGTAGAGATGCCCCACTGTCAACCTGAATACTCATCGAATTGATCCCCAGGTGGGTGTTTACCAAAAAGCCCGTCGGGCAGAGTCGTGCCAGGATTCTTGGAGGTCGCGGGGCCAGTCAGCGAAGGACGTGGAGTTGGGAGGCATGGTGCTGCGAGGCTAGGCCATTCGTTGGGGAGAGTCAAGGGTGGGTACGGCGGCACGCGAGCGGCCAGCAAACCCTGATCCACAACGCCTTAGACTCCATCCACACTCCTGACGGGGCGAGGCTCATTTCCTCGGTGTCTACGATCCCGACGCCTCTGCGGGAATCGAGATGATATTTCGGCGCATGTATTCCGAGACGGTGGGGGGGCGTGTTCTTTTGATCAGCCTGAGGTGGCATAGTCATTCTCCCTTCCAGTCCACATGGTGCGGTCGTTGGGGTCGAAGCGTTCGGCCAGGCGGGTCGAGTCGGGGTTGCGATGAGTGTCAGCCGTCAGGAGATTCACCAGGCCGCTAGAGACTACTTCTCGGGACAGGCCCGCTCCAAAACGTAATACACCGGACAGAACCCGGTGAATCCACTTTGCAGTAACGTCACACCGAGAAGTCCTGGCAGCCACAGCCAGAGCGGACTTACATAGAACCCCAATACAACCCCAGCGGTGATCACTGCGCCAGCGACCCCGTCGTGAATACGTCTGCGCTTCATAGTGATGCCCTCCTCAGTCAACAACCAAGTGATCGTCAGATGCGCCCAAGGCTAGGCCGTCCGTGGGGGCGTGTCAAGACAGGTAGCGACGAGGTTAAGCCCTCCAACAAGAGGTCGTCACTGTCCCAGCGGCGCTCTCTCGCGTTCGTGCCGCTCTTGCCTGACTCTCCGTGCAGCCTCCTCTGCCTCCCTCACGATGGCAGCAGGGTCAACATTGACCAACTGCCCGCGTGCTTTCAGCGGTTGGCCATCCACAAATACCCATTCGACATTTCCCGGCTGGCCGTTGAAGACGATTTGGCTGAGCCACTCCACCCGGGGGGCGAAGTTGACGGTACTGGGATCGAGAATGATCACGTCCGCTTTCTTCCCCGGGGTCAGCGATCCGATTTCAGCATCGAGATCGAGGACCTCAGCGCCTCCGAGTGTGGCCATCCGTAGCACATCGCTGACGGTGGGGAAAATATCAGCGCGTCGGGATGTGGCACGTTGGAGCCCCACCGCCGTACGCATCGTGTTGAACATGTCGCTAGTGTCATTCGTCCCTCCGTCCAACCCAAGTCCCACCTTGATCCCTGCTGCATGCAGCTCGGGGAGGCGGATAATCCCGGAGGCGAGTCGCATGTTGCTGAGCGGGTTATGTGCTACGCGCACGTTGTGCTTCGCAAGAGTCGCTATCTCTTGCGTCGTGAGGTGAATCGCGTGTGCAGCTAGCAGATTTGCCTTCAGGGCGTCCGCCAGAGTGAGCGCTCGCATCGGTTCCTCCGCGCGCTGCTTGACGTGTTCCAGGAGATGCACGTGGAGCGCCACATCCAGTTCGCGCGCCAGCTTTGACATGGCCGTGAGTTCCACGAACCACTTCTTGTCCGTACTCGGGTGCGAGCCAACCTGAAAGGATGCCCGCGGATTGGGATCGATCACCTGTCGTTTGATGCGTCGGATGTGTTCGATGTCATTGCGCCTCGTCGAGCCCACGTAGGCAAACACAAACCGAAGCCCCGACTCACGGAGTGCGCGGAGATTCCCTTCCACAAACGCTGGGCTCCAGCCTGCCGACCAATCCACGACCGTGGTGACGCCCGTCGTGATAAGGTCCAACGTGCTCAATCGGACTCCAGCCGCGATGTCAGCTTCGGAGTACGTGAGTTGTTTGAACGCCGAGGCGCACTCATCTAGCCAGCTAAGCAAATCCAAGTCGGTCCCACAGCCACGAATGAATGACTGCCAAAGATGGTTATGCACGTCGACAAAGCCTGGCATCACGATCTTTCCTGTCGCATCGATGCTGTCGCCACGACTCTTCAGGCCTGGGCCAATCGCCGCGATGGCGTCGCCGGCGAGCAGGACGTCGCTGTCTTCAAGCAGCCCTAAGGGGCCTGCTCCGAGAGAGGGGTCCATGGTGAGGATAAGGGCGGCGTTGTGGATCAGAAGCTGGGGGGGATCACTTAGTGCGGAGCGAGTCGGAAGATCATCCGAGACCAGAAGGAGCACGGGAGCGAATAGGACGAGAAGATGGCGCCTCCTCCACTTGAGCATGAATGGGACCTCCGTGGCGAGTGGTACGCAGGACAAGCTCAGCGGCTTTACACTAGGGTGATGGCCCGAGGATACCTTTACGTTGCAGCGCGTCCGCCAGCGCGGTAATCTCCCGCATGCCGACGATGGTCACGAGGTCTTTGGGGTCGAGCTTCTCAGCCACCCTCAGCCGACAACTTCGAGGGCGACTGATGGAACTCCTCCACCGTCGGACCGACGAGATTGGCAAAGTCTTGGTATCGCATTCGGATGGCCTCGCGGTGGGTGCCCGCCTGGAAGACAACTTCGTCGTCCTCCGTGAGGGACCGGTCCACATGGACCTCCAAGCCGTAGAGATTGCCAAACGGCGGCATCGCGCCGATGTCGCAGTCCGGGAACAGTCCTCTGAACTCTTCCTCAGTGGCCAATCGGACATGGCTCGTTCGAAAGACCTCCTTGAGTCGCTTGAGATCCACCTTCCACGTAGACGGGAGCACCGTCATCACAAACCGGTCGTCGACCTGCACCATGACCACCTTGGCCAGCTCCTTGCCCGGCACATGTAATTCGTGGGCGATCTCGGGTGCGGTATAAGCTTCCTGATGGGCCAAGACTTGGTAGCGGACTTTCTCATGATCGAGATACTCCTTGAGCCTGCGTAAGACCGTCATGGGACACCCCCTCGCGGGACATCAATCCCCGCGCATCTTTCCGAGCCTGTTGGATGATGGCAAGGCTAGGCCCCTCGTGGGGGTGTGTCAAGGGAGGGCATGGTCAACGGCCTGAAATTGCGTAGCGGATGGCGTAGTCAGATCCCGTCGGCGTTGGCCCTTCACGAATCATGATGTTAATGACCCGCGAGGCGTCGAGATCGTAGACACCGAGGAAATAGAGCCTCGCCCCGTCAGGAGTGGGGATGGAGTCTAAGGCGTTGTGGATCAGGGTTTGCACGCCGCTCATCGCCGTGCCTTGCGTTGGGTTGACGGCCGCATCGGCGATCACCAGTGGGCCAGTACTCCCGTAATAGAACAGCGAATACCCCATAATGGGTGAAGCGAGGTCCAGGACGGCATACCCATCGAGCACCATCGGTTCCTGTTGCTGCGTCGCGATGAAATCGAGGCGGTTGCTCCGCGACCGAAGGTAGGTCTTACTGGTAGATCGGTCGCGAGACTCCCGGATGATGGTGAGGACCTCTGACATGAGCAAATCCTGTCGGAGCGCGCTGAGCGTCGGATTCGGCACGCGCGTCGTCTCAACGGACTGGGCCGAGGCATGTCCTTGGACAACGACCGCTGCGCATACCAAGGCAAGGACAAGAGCGGGAAGGGTACGTGGGACCATGAGCGTGCCGTGTTTCTAGACGGGCCTATTTAATCGGCTTCGCGTGGAGAAAGCCTAGGCCGTGCGTATGGACGTGTCAAGGACGAGATGGGGCGCGTCAGTCCATCGGGTCCGCGCGGAAGGTCCCCTGCGTGCCGTCGTTCAGGTTGCCGCGACGCGCTCACCGACGGGTGTGAGAAAGGAAGCACCCCACACCGACAGAGCTGTCGACGCCCCCGCTCATGTCAACGCTGACGGTAAGCTGGGTCACGATTGGGCGTCTTGGGTGCGTATCTTGCCAGGTGCGCCGCGAGGTCATGCACGTTCTCGAGGTCTTCGTGCTCCTCACTCAACCCTTTGTTGTCACCCATGACACACCTGCCATGAAAGTAAGCCCCTGACTCCATCGAGATTGCCGGGGCCCTCACATCTCCGGTCAGGACCGTGGACCTCATCAGTTCGACCTTGTCAGCTGCGTGGATGTTGCCGTTGATCTTGCCGCTGCAGATCAGCGAACCGACAGAAATGGACGCGTTGATCACGGC
>JBHICF010000149.1:0-5385 GCA_046759485.1 Nitrospiraceae bacterium | reverse complement strand
GGTTTCCCACGCCCGATATCGTTTAATACTGGCGACGGCATAAAGCTACTAGGATCAGAGCAACAAACGCCGAAGGTCCGACAGTAGGAGGCTTAAGTGACTTGTGAATCGTGCCGCCGCGGCCCCGTCAATGACCCGATGGTCGTAGGAAAGCGAAAGGGGCAGGATCAGCCGGGGCACAAATGCACCATCCCGGTAAACCGGCTGCATCTTGGAACGAGATACGCCGAGGATGGCGACCTCCGGAGCGTTGACAATCGGGGTGAGGGCAGTACCGCCGATGCCGCCCAGGCTTGAAATGGTGAAGCAGCCGCCTTGCATGTCGTTCGGCTCCAGTTTCTGGTCACGGGCCTTGGCGCTAACCTCACCCAGCTCTTTAGCGAGCTCGAACAGTCCCTTGCGGTCGACGTCGCGGATCACGGGGACCACCAGGCCGTCCGGAGTATCCACCGCCACGCCAAGGTGGTAGTACTTTTTGACGATCAGGCGTTCGCGGTCGGCATCGAGCGAGGAGTTAAACTCCGGATAGGTCTTCAACGCCCCAACTGCCGCCTTCATTAAGAAGGCCAATAGGGTGACCTTCACCCCTTGCCGCTTGGCCTCTTCGCCCAGTTCTTTGCGAAATGCTTCCAGGTCCGTGATGTCCGCCTCGTCGAACTGGGTAACGTGGGGTACGACCAGCCAGTTACGATGTAGGTTGGCACCCGACAGTTTTTTGATTCGGCTGAGGGGCCGGGTTTCGATGGGGCCAAACTTTGAGAAATCCACCGCCGCCATCTCCGGGATTCCCTGACCAACGCTCGGCGCCGGTACCTCAGCCTCCGCCCACGGTCGGCTCAGTTCGCGCTTCACGAAGCCTTGGACATCTCCCTTCAGGATGCGACCCTCCGGACCCGAGCCAAGAACCTTGCCCAAATCGACGCCGAGCTCCCGGGCAAAGCGGCGCACCGAAGGACTGGCGTGGGCCTTAGCAAATGCCGCTTCGTCGATCTCGGCAAGAGCGGACGAGGCCGAAACAGCGGGGGGAAGCGAAGGCGTGGTCACCGGGGGCGGCGGTGGCATGGAAGGGGGCGTAGCCGGCTCTGCGGCAGTCACTACATCCGAAGGCGCCTGCAGCGGCGCCTGCGCCGCTGCGCTGTCACTCACTTCCAGCAGAAGGATGGGCGACCCTTCAGAGACCTTGTCGCCCACCTTGCAACACATCTCTTTAACCACACCGCCGAAGGGTGAAGGAATCTCCATCGTCGCTTTGTCGCTTTCCAGGGTGATCAAAGAATCCTCGGCGTTCACTGAATCGCCCGGTGCTACCATTACTTCAATGATGTTTACATCTTTGAAGTCGCCGACATCCGGTACCCGCACTTCCTTTAGCGCCTCCATGGTGCTGTCCCCCATTCCGCCATGACGCTTTTCTTGGCAGTCAAGTTATACCGTCATTGGGTTGGGCTGTTCCGGATTAATCCCATACTTATGAATTGCTTCTGTGACCTTGGAGGCAGGGACGGAGCCCTCTTCGACCAAAGTCTTGAGCGCGGCCACCGCGACATAATAGCGGTTAACCTCAAAAAACTTGCGCAGTTGCTTGCGCGTATCGCTGCGGCCAAAGCCATCGGTGCCCAGCACGCGGTAGCGTTTGGGGACGAACGCGCGGATTTGGTCCGCAAAGAGCTTCACATAGTCGGTCGCCGCAACCACCGGTCCCTTGCGGTCCTTTAGGCAGCTCTCGACGTAGCTGACCCGGGGCGTCTCCTCCGGGTGCAGCATGTTCCAGCGCTGTACATTCAATCCCTCACGGCGCAGCTCATTGAAGCTCGTCACACTCCAGACATCCGCCGAGACACCGAAGTCATTCTCAAGCAACTCGGCAGCGGCAAGGACTTCCCGTAGGATAGTGCCGCAGCCCAGCAACTGGATTTTCTGCTTCCCCTCTTTTCCTCCACTTCCCTCCTGGAACAGGTACATCCCCTGCAGGATCCCCTGCTCGGCGCCGGCCGGCATCGCGGGGTGAGCGTAGTTCTCATTCATCGTGGTGATGTAATAGTAGATGTCTTGTTGTTCCCCGAACATGCGCCGCAAACCGTCCTGGATGATTACGGCCAACTCGTAGGCGAAGGTCGGATCATAGGACACGCAGTTGGGAATCGTGGAGGCGATCAGGTGGCTGTGTCCATCCTGGTGCTGGAGGCCTTCACCGGCAAGCGCGGTCCTGCCCGCCGTTCCGCCGATCAAGAAGCCGCGCGCCCGCATGTCGCCGGCAGCCCAGGCCAGATCGCCCACACGCTGGAAGCCGAACATGGAGTAGAACACGTAAAACGGGATCATGTTGATGCCGTGGTTGCTGTGCGCCGTGCCCGCCGCGATCCACGACGCAATGGCCCCGGCTTCGTTGATCCCCTCCTGCAGGATCTGGCCGGCCTTATCCTCGCGGTAGTACATCAGCTGGTCCGCGTCATGGGGTTGGTACAGTTGGCCCACGGAGGAGTAGATCCCCAACTGCCGGAACATGCCCTCCATGCCGAAGGTGCGCGCCTCGTCCGGTACGATCGGGACGATGTATTTGCCGATATTCTCATCCCTGGTCAGCATGGTGAGGATGCGGACCAGGGCCATGGTGGTCGACATCTCCCGGTCGGCGCTGCCTTTCAACTGGGCGTCGAAGGCTTTCAGGTCCGGGACCTCGACGGCTTCGGCCTTGCGCTGGCGGCTGGGCAGATAGCCCCCGAGGGCCTTGCGCCGCTCCTGGAGATACTTCAGTTCGGGGCTATCCGTGGCGGGCTTATAGAAGGGCGCATCCCCAATTTCGGCATCCGAGATAGGTATGTTGAACCTGTCGCGGAACGCTTTGAGCGCCTGCTCACCCATCTTCTTCTGCTGGTGGGTGATGTTTTGACCCTCTCCGGCTTCACCCATGCCATAACCCTTGACGGTTTTGGCGAGGATGACCGTGGGCTGTCCCTTGTGTTTGACCGCTGCAGCGTACGCCGCGTAGATTTTTTCCGAATCATGACCGCCACGATTCAAGCGCCCGATATCATCGTCGGTCATGTTGGCGACCATTTCCTTCAGCTCAGGATATTTGCCGAAGAAGTGCTCGCGGCTGTAGGCCCCGCCCTTCGCCTTGAAATTTTGGTATTCGCCGTCTATGCACTCCTCAAACCGTTGCCGCAATAGGCCCTTGGTATCGCGGGCGAAGAGCGGATCCCAGTTGGAGCCCCACAGCACCTTGATCACGTTCCATCCAGCGCCGCGGAAGACCGCCTCCAGTTCCTGGATGATCTTGCTGTTGCCGCGCACGGGACCGTCCAGGCGCTGCAGATTACAGTTGATCACAAAGACCAGGTTATCGAGCTTTTCCCTCGCGGCCAGGGAAATGGCGCCCAGTGACTCGGGCTCGTCCATCTCACCGTCCCCTGTGAAGGCCCAAACCTTGCGTCCTTCGGTGTTCAGGATGCCCCGGTCATTCAAGTATTTCATGAACCGGGCCTGATAAATCGCCATGATCGGTCCAAGACCCATCGAGACGGTGGGGAATTGCCAGAAGTGAGGCATCAGCCACGGGTGGGGGTACGAAGAGAGCCCGTTGCCGTCCACCTCCTGCCGGAACTTGCGGAGCTGCTCCTCTGTGATGCGCCCTTCGAGGAAGGCACGCGCATAGATTCCCGGGGCGGAGTGGCCCTGAGTAAACACCATGTCTCCCCCGTGTCCCTCGCTCGGGGCGTGAAAGAAGTGGTTGAAACCGACGCCGTAAAGGGTTGCCGCGGAGGCGAAGCTCGCGATATGCCCGCCGAGCTCCGTGGTCAGGCGGTTGGCCTGCACGACCATGGCCATCGCATTCCAACGGATGAGTGATCCAATCCGCCACTCCAGGGCGGGATCACCGGGGATGCGCTCTTCTCGATCCGCTGGAATGGTGTTGACATAGGGGGTATTCGCACTGAACGGCAGGGGGACACCTAAGCGGCGGCTTTTGTCAATGAGTTGTTCTAGCAGGAAATGACCACGGTCCGCGCCTTCGCGTTCCAAGACGGAGTCGAGTGATTCAAGCCACTCCCGAGTTTCCTGGGGATCGATGTCGTGTTTCGTTGTCATAAATCACCTCTTCAAAGACTGTGGCAGTCATAAATCTAGATCGCCCGGGCGTCATCCACCTCCCGGACCTGTCCGCCTAACGCCTTCGGTCACTTGCCGCTGCCCAACCGAGACTTTTCATGCTCATCCAGAACCGCAAAAGGGCAGCGGTCAGGTGGAACGGTGGGTTAGGCAGAATACCGCTGCGGATGCGTCCGTAATTCATCCAGAAAATCCTCCACCATGCGCTCTAGTGTGTACGTCGGCTCCCATCCCCATTCTTGACGCGCATTGCGGTCATCGGGCGGCAGCACGCTGTCAATAATCCGTTGTATTTCCAGATCGGGGCGAAACGTAATCTGCGCCCTAGGCAGCTTGGCCCGGACTGCATCAGCCAGCTCTTGGGCGCTTGGCGTCGGCTTCTTCCCATCAATGAGATAGGTCACGGTTTTGATTTGCTCCAACGGCGCAGTAGCCAATTGCACCGTTGCCCGTGCGGCGTCTTTGATATACATCACCGGGATACGGGTTTCCGGCTTGACCCAGATGGTGAAGGGGTTGCCTTTGGCACATTCTTCAATCACCCAGGACGTGTATTGCACCACACCAGGCGCGCGCACGCCTGGTCCGATGATCGACGGATAGCGCAGGCCGCGGAAATCAAGCTGGTACTTTCTGCGGTAAAACAGCCCCATGTGTTCGCCGAAGACTTTCGTCGCGCCATAGAAGAGTTGTGGCCGCTGGATCGTCGTGTCGCGAATCATTTCGTCGTCAATGTCTAGGGCATACGTGACCATCGAACTGGCAAATATAACGCGCGGCGCCTCGAACAGGCGCGCTGCTTCCAGCACATGAAAGGTGCCTGCCGCGTTGGTCTGAAACGCCGCCGCCGGATCGGCCTCGCTCGGCACAGACGTAATAGCGCCCAGATGGTAGATCACCTCAGGCCGTGCCTGCTTCACTGCGTGCAGGACGTGACTGAGGTTACCCAGGTCGCCGCGGATAATCTCCACCTGTTCAGCCAGGTCACCGAGATGTTCTCGGGCAGCATTACGGCTGAAGATCACTGGACGTTTCTCCCCGTTTTCAATGAGTAAACGCACCACTTCCAGACCGATGAAACCCGCTCCGCCAGTAATGAGGGTCGCCATGAGATGAAGATCTCCTTTCACCGTTGCAGCATGAGTCCTGAAAACATGCCGGTATATGCCGCTTACGTTTCTAGACAACTGCCTAACTACAATTAGACAGAACTGTCTAACACCTTAAACACTGCGAGTTCCTGCAGCCTATCTCCTCGACCCTGAATCGAATTTT
>JBHICF010000148.1:0-5490 GCA_046759485.1 Nitrospiraceae bacterium | reverse complement strand
ATGTCCGCGGCGCCTTCACCTCCGCCGTCGAGAACCGGATCGGCGTCTTCCAACTGGCGGACACCGGCACCCTCTTCCTCGATGAGGTGGCCGAGCTCTCCTTGCCGCTGCAGGCCAAGCTGCTGCGGGTCATCCAGAATCGGGAGTTTCGCCGCGTCGGCAGTAGCCACCCCGTCCGGGTCGATGTCCGCCTGATCGCGGCGACGAACCGGGACCTGGCGGAGCTGGTCAAGCGGGGCCAATTCCGGGAGGACCTCTTCTACCGCCTGGATGTGATCAGCATCACGATGCCGCCGCTCCGGAAGCGGAAGGAGGACATCCCGCTGCTCGTCGATCACTTCGTGGAACACTTCAATCGCCAAAGCGAGAAGAAGATCCGGGGGCTGAGTGCGCGGACCCTGCGGTCCCTGCTCAAGTATGACTGGCCGGGCAATGTGCGGGAACTCCAGAATTACATCGAGCGGGCCGGGGTCATGGCCGAAGGGGACAGCATTGACCTTGCGGATCTGTGCCAGGTCCTCCGTCCGGCTCACACCGGACGACATCGGGACGCCGGTTCCACCCTGCGGGAGATGGAGACGTCGCTCATCATGGAGGCCTTGCTTCAGACTCGAGGGAACAAGACAGCGGCGGCGGCGCTTTTGGGTATCAGCATTCGGGCTCTCCATTACAAGCTGAAGAAGCTCAAGCCTGACAGAGATCGGTCGCAGACCGATTAGTTGAGAACTCACGCGATGCCGCATGACGGGAGTGGACCAGGCGTCGCCCTCGCCGGTCAGTACGGGTCGATGTTTCAGGGATGAAATTAAGATGCGTAGCCATTGGCGCACCCTTTGCCCTTCCCATTCGACACAAAGAAGCTAACAGATGCCACCCAGTCTAGCGGGTTCCCCGTGTGAAACGGAATGGGAAGGAGGTGAAAGACAATGAAGCGGTTGGCAGCTCTCATCCTGATCCTCGCGGTCTTCGCCGCTCCGACGGTGGCCCTGGCAGACGGCGACTGCCAAAGCGTCTCTGAGATCTTTGACCGGTACGAGGAGACCATCATCCATAGTGAGTAGTCGAAGTGCCGCAAGTGCCCGAGACAATTAGAGTAAAGGTGAGGCTGTCGACTTGGAAATGAAGTGGCTGGCCCTTGACACCCCTTCTCCAGTAGTGGATACTTAGGGCCCCTTCAGGAGGTTAAGGGATGGAATCGGGGTAGGGATAGTAGCCCACCTCCGGCACAATCGACGGCGCACCAAAGATTCAGACGCCTTCTCGGGCGGAGTACGGCCCGGAAGGCGTTTTTGTTTTCACAGTGGAAGAGGGAAGTTCAGATTGAAACGATCGGTGCTTCAAATTGAAACAACCCTTTGTTTGCTGAAAAAAAAGCTGGCCCGGCAAGCCGGTAAGTCCTTAATTCTTAAGGAAATCACAAGAGTCGAGTCGTGGTAGCTCTTCGGCACATTGCTTGCCTTACAGTTTCTCGCCGGCAGGGTGACATTAAGGAGAGGCAGTTGAGAAAACTGCTTATAATTTGCATCCTGGTCCTTGGGGTGACTTCATGGTCCCAGGCGTCCCAGCACAAGGTCTTTGTCTTTCCCTTGAACGGCCATCCCGACCGACTGCTCGACCCCGCCAAATGCTTCACCCACCAGTGCCAGTATGTCATGTGGGCAATCTACGAGTCTCTGGGAAACCTCTCGGCAGACGGGCGTGATGTGCTTCCGGCGCTAGCGCGCTCATGGGAAGTGAGCCCGGATGGGCTCACGGTCACACTGCATCTCCGTAGGGGCGTGGCGTTCCACGACGGCACTCCCTTCAATGCTGAGGCGGCGAGGATCAACTTGGAGCGGTATGCAAAGAACTCCCCAAAAACCAACTCGTTAGTCGAGTTCACCCTGGCTCACCTGATCAAAGGCCTTACAGTGCAGAACGAGCAGACATTAATTGTCGCCCTGCAGCACCCGAACGCCGAGGTCCTCTTTCGCGTTCCGATGGTCAGCCCCACGGCATTGACCAGGGAGGGCGAGAGATATGGGAAACACCCGGTGGGGACCGGGCCCTTTCGGTTTGCCGGCTGGACCACCGACGAGATCCGCCTGGCGGCGAATCCCGAGTATTGGGGCGGCCGCCCCAAGCTGGACCAGATCTCGTTCCCAATCATCACAGACGGGATAAAAAAGTGGCGGCAGTTTTTCGCCGGCCACATCCACTTCTTGACAAATATACATCCTTATTGGATGGAACGGATACGGGACAATCCCACCACCAGAGTCATGCGGTACCCGGCCCTGAACGTCTGCTATATGGGCATCTATGCGGATCGAGGGCCGTTTCGGCTGTGGCGAGTCCGCGAGGCTATCGCCAGGGCTATTAACATCGACCAGGCGATCCTTTTACTTCATCGCGGAAGATGGATCCCTGCTCACAGTTTGGTCCAGCCCGGTCAAGATTTGTATAACCCGGATGTGAAGCGCCCCCCATACGATCGCTCTGAAGCCCGGTCTCTTCTTAAAAGGGAAGGCTACCCCCCCGTCCGCCATTTCTTCCTATTACGGATGTCCATCCTCTACGTGTCTTCGTCAGCTTTTTCACAACTGGCACAGGCGATAAAAGACGATTTGGATTGGCTCGCCGTGTATGTTGACTTGGTAGGAGTTCCGTCGCGGCCGAAACTCGTGACCGAGATCCAAGGGCACGTTGGCGATGCCTTTATCGACTGCTCGCACTCTAATTCTCCTCGTCCCGAGGATACAGTACTCCTGGAATTCATGCGTGATAATGTGTTCCGTTACAACAACCCCAAGGTTCGCAGCCTGTTGAACGAGGCACAGCGCCTCAGGGATCCGTCAGCCCGAAGTGCCGCATATTCAGAGGCACACCGAATCATCCTTGAGGATGCCGCGATAATTCCGCTGTGGCACATGACCCGCATCGCGGGCTACAACGCGCGGGTAACCGGATTGGAGCTGAATACCAGGGGCCTTCCAGTGGACCGCTTTCTTGACGTGGACATCCGTGAGGAGTAAGGAGCAATAAACCCGTGAGGCGCTTCCGTCATTGGTACCGTAACGCTGGTCTCCAGACCAAATTTGCGCTGCACGTTGTCCTTTCCACCGGCGTGCTCTTTGCCGTCTTGCTGCCTTTGGTCCTCTATATTCAGGAGCAGGTATTAGTGGGAGAGGTAGAGAATGACGGATTCCAACTGACAAAGGTCTTCGCCCATAGCAGCGTTCAAGCGTTGGTGGCTGACGATTATCTGGTCTTGCAGCACATCGTGACCGGGTTCTCCAGCCAAAGCAGGATCGTCCATGCGATGCTTCTCACAGAGGACGGGAAGGTCCTGGTTCACAATGACCCCACCGAACGAGAGAAAAGATACGAGGATGCGATCTCACGCCTCGCGGCCAGGACGCAAGAGCCGCTGCTGCAGCGCTATGAGACCCCGGACGGCATGCACATTTACGACTTTGCGGTGCCCGTATATTTCCTTGACGAGAGATGGGCCAGCGCCCGGATAGGGATCTCTATCGATCGCGAGCTGGCCGAGATCGCCCACACGCGGAATTATGTCCTCGCATTGGGTTTCGGAATTCTAGGCCTCGGGTTAGCCTGGGCCATGTATCAGGCCAGACGCATCACTCGACCCGTCCAGACGTTGGTCCAGGGGACCCAGGAGATCGGCAGGGGAAACCTGGAGCACCGGATCCCTATTGAAGGTGGCGACGAGCTCGGCCAGCTCGCCCTGGCCTTGAATAGGATGACGGGGGATTTACACGAGTCACACCAGCAGCTCGTGGTTGCCCAGACAGAGCTGGTTCGTAAGACCCGGATGGCGGCCATGGGTGAAATTGCCGCCGCGGTCGCCCACGAGACTCGCAATCCTCTGGGGGCATTGAGCAACTGTGTTCAGCTCCTGCGGATGAACCCCAACCTTAGCGGAGAGGATGCGGAAGTCTTAGACATCATTCAGACGGAAAGCCGGCGACTCAACGAGATTATGTCCGACTTCCTGGCCTTCGGACGTCCCAGGCCCGCTCACTTTCAGGAGGTCGATTTGCACGAGCTTATTGACGAGACCTTAGCGCTGCTCCAGCGTGATGACCGGTGCCCCACCTCGATCGTCTTCCTCCGGCAGTTCGACGCCTTTTCGGAGAAGGTCAGGGCAGACCGGGACCAGCTCCGCCAAGTCTTCTGGAACCTCTTCATGAACGCGGTCCAGGCCATGGGCAAAGACGGAGAGCTCCGGGTGGAAACCCGGAGGGGGAATGACCAGGTGCAGATCGTGGTCCGGGACACCGGCGAGGGGATTCCAACCACCGTCCTGCCCAACATTTTTGAACCCTTTTACACGACGAAATCCGGCGGGACTGGCCTCGGGCTTGCCATCGTCCACCGCATCGTCGAGGAACACGGGGGACAGATCACCGTCGACAGCCAGCAAGGGGTGGGAACATGGTTTGTGCTCACTTTGCCGCTCGATTCGAAGAGCAAGTGACTGCGAGGATTCTCGTCACTGATGACGAGGCAGGGATGCGGAGGAGCCTGGCCATGATGCTCCGCCGCGAGGGCTACCACGTCGCCGAGGCTGGCTCGGTGGCCGAGGCGCTGCGATATCTAAGGGGCGAGCGCTATGACCTCATTATCGCCGATCTCAAGATGGAGCCGCTGAACGGGATCGACCTGCTTACCTTGGCGCGGAAGTACCATCCGGAATGCCCCGTCATTATCATTACCGCATTTGGCAGTCCTGAGACCCGGTCCGAGGCGCTGCGGCTGGGTGCGGCTGATTTCCTGGACAAGCCACTTCAGGCCACCAACCTCTTTCTCCGGATCCGGGAGATCATCACAGAGAGGGAGAGAGGGACAACCCATGGCAACTAAGATCATCGTCGTGGATGACGAGTCAGGGATGCGAAGAAGCCTGGCCATGATGCTCCGCCGTGAGGGCTATCTAGTGACTGAAGCTCCCGGGGGAAAGGAGGCACTTGACCATCTTGAGAGGGATGTTTTCGACTTGGTGATCACTGATTTCAAGATGGAGCCTATCTCTGGCCTCGATATCCTTCGCCTGGTGAAACAGATGAGCCCTGAGGTAGAGGTCATCCTCATGACGGCCTTTGGGACCGTCGCGTCAGCCGTCGATGCCATGAAGCTGGGTGCCTTTGACTTTGTTACCAAGCCCTTTCAGGCAGAGGAGATTCTGATCCGCGTCCGTAACGCGCTGGAAAAGCGCCGTCTGAAGGAAGAAGTTCATCTCCTCCGGACAGAGGCAAAGAGCACCTTCGGCTTCGAAGGCATCGTGGGGCAGAGCGAGGCGATCCGTCAGGTCTTGTCGATAATGCCTCGGGTGGCCCAGACCGACAGCACCGTCCTCATCACCGGGGAGAGCGGAACGGGCAAGGAACTCATTGCCAAGGCGATCCACGGGGCCAGCCGTCGAGCCCATGGCCCCTTTGTCTCGGTCAGTTGTGCTGCCTTTCCCGAGCAGCTTCTGGAAAATGA
>JBHICF010000147.1:0-5492 GCA_046759485.1 Nitrospiraceae bacterium | reverse complement strand
GTTGATGCGAGATGCGATTTTGGAGATCAGTACGAAGCGCCTCGGAATGACGATGGTGGTCGATGCCGGAGGACGGCTTATAGGAGTGGTCACAGACGGTGATTTGCGACGAGGCCTTGAGAAGTACACTAATCTCCTCGATCGGAAGGTCGGGGATTGCATGGCCCGTCATCCCAAGGTTATCGACAGTGACGAACTAGGTGCGCGAGCTGTTCAGGTGATGGAGCAATATAAGATTACCTCTCTTCCCATCATCGATCCTGCGGGTCAGCCCGAAGGGGTGATCCACCTGCACGACCTCTTGCAAGCCGGGGTGATATGAAGCTCGGCGCCGCATCGTCGTCCGATAGCCACGGAGCAGAAAGGGTATGGCGGCTGCACGCGGCCGCCACAGGGGTCATCGTCCATGCCTGAGTTCCTGCGCCTCTTGCGGTACGCCCTTCCCCACAAGGGCAAGTTGTGCCTCGCCATCCTCGCCATGTTCTTGGTAGCGCTCCTGAGCGCGGTCTCCATTGGCGCAATCCAACCGGTCCTCGACCTGGTCCTCTCCCCAAAGGACGCCCCTTCTTTTATCAGCCTGCCGAAGGCTCTACAGGATCAGTTGGGGCCTTTGGTTAACAATCTTACCTGGGTCCGTGAAGCGGACAAACTCACAGTAGTGGCCGCCATTTGCGGACTCCTGTTGTTCCTTATAGTTGTGAAAGGTATCCTCCTCTACATTCATAAGTACATGATGAGCTACGTCGCCGAGCACGTCATGATGGATGTCCGTAATGACCTCTACGCCGCTATCCATAGGCTCTCGCTGGGTTTCTTCAACCAGCGGTCCACCGGCGAGATCATGTCACGCCTCACGATGGACGTAAACCTCTTGGGGGAGACGGTTACCATTGCCTTCAGCCAAGCCCTTCGGGAGCCCTTCTACATCCTGAGCTTCGCTGCCCTGCTCCTTCTCCTCCAATGGCAGCTCGCTCTCCTCTGTCTCCTGGTCCTCCCTTTGCTCTTCATTCCGATCGCCAGATTCGGTAACAAGATCCGTCACCGGGGCTTGCTGGTCCAAGAGCGGTATGCCGAGCTTAACACCATCTTGCAGGAGGCCCTGACGGGTATCCGGATTGTGAAGGCATTTGTAGCGGAAGAGTACGAGCAGCTTCGCTTCAACCGGAAGAATCAGGAGTCCTTCCGGGCCGCTATTCGGATCGCCCGAGTCACGGCGCTGTCCTGGCCCGTCCTCGAAGTCTTAGGGGGCATTGGAATCCTGGGGGTTGTGATCCTCGGGAGCTTTCTGGTCTTGCGACAGATCCTGAGCCTCGGTGAGTTTATGGTCTTTCTGGGTGCCCTCATGTCAATCTTCACACCGATCAAACGCCTGGGAGGCATGAACAACTATATCCAGCGGGGCATGGCGGGGGTAAAGCGAGTATTCGAGCTAATGGACACCCGGCCGGACCTTCTGGAGGCTCCTGACGCCATCCCCCTGTCGCCAGTACAGGGGGCTGTTGCGTTCCGGGGTGTGTCTTTTGCTTACGACGGGAGCCGACCGGTCCTGGGGGATGTATCCTTCGAGGTACGCGGGGGACAGCTGGTGGCCATCGTGGGGTCCAGCGGCGCCGGGAAGAGCACCCTGGTGGACCTCATCCCACGTTTTTATGACCCCACCGCCGGGCGCGTGGAAATTGACGGGACCGATGTGGGCCGCGTGACGTTCCGCTCCCTGCGGGAGCAGATCGGAATCGTCACTCAAGAGGTCATCCTCTTCGACGACACGGTTTACAACAACATCATCTACGGCCAGTGGGGGGTCACGTCGGACCGGGTTCAGGAGGCGGCGCGGATCGCACACGCGGCCGAGTTTATCGAACGGCTACCCAAAGGGTATGAGACCCGGATCGGCGAAAGGGGGGTGCGTCTCTCAGGCGGAGAGAAGCAGCGAATCGCCATCGCCCGGGCCGTCCTCCGAGATCCACCGATCCTCATCTTGGACGAGGCCACGTCGGCCCTCGATGCAGAGTCAGAACGCCTGGTTCAGGATGCTTTGGACCGCCTCATGGAAGGACGAACCACTTTCGTCATCGCCCACCGCCTCTCAACCATCATCCGCGCCCACAGGGTCCTGGTCTTAGAACAAGGAAAGATCGTAGAAAGCGGTACCCATCAGGAGCTCCTGGATGCCCGAGGTGTGTACTACCGACTCTATCAGACGCAGTTTCAGGCGTTTGAGGAGGGCGTAACCGTCCTCGATAGAGGAGGCTAGCGGCATCCCTGGCAGTGGCTTTCCTTCTGTCACAACGCGATAATAACTGATTACCAGCTGTTGGGGGTGTTCCGTTCTGAGCGGTACTGCACCTCCCTCACAGGTGGAACCGGTGGCTGAGCTGGCATTTTTACGAAGTCGTACACTCCATGCCCGCGAAAGAGAATATGGGTTGTGAACGAAGAACAAAGCCCTAAATCTGCATCGGGTATCGGGATGAGGCCTACGCTCTCTGGTCAAATTCTCAATTATTTTAATTCCGGCAAGCTGGATACAGACTCCCATGACTACAAAAGCTACATTGCCACGCATGCCAAACGGTATGGATTCTTGCTTGACATGGTGGCAACAATCCGGAACGAACTGGGCAGATATCTCCCGACGATCACAATCCTGGATATTGGACCATCGTTCTTCACAGAATTGATGCGGGTAACCTTCACAGAAGACACTGTGGTCACGTTGGGATTCGATTCACCAGAGAGTCGCGGTGGACATTTCCCACAGGGGATATCGTATGATCAGCACCGCCACCTTCATTTCAATTTGAACGATACTCAGTACCCTGAGCGATGGATCAAAATTCCACCGGCGGATCTGGTCGTTATGGCAGAAGTCCTCGAACATCTATACACGGCTCCGACCCTTGTCCTTGAGTTCGTATATAGCCTTTTGAGTCCTGGTGGATTTTTGATTTTGCAAACACCGAATGCCGCGTCGCTGAAAAAGCGCTTTCAGCTTTTGATCGGGCGACATCCGTATGAGATGATTCGAGAAAACGTAGAGAATCCAGGCCACTTCCGCGAATACACAAAGAGCGAGCTGCTCGCAATTGCCCATTCCTGTGGATTTACGGTCCGAAGCTGCGAGATGTCGAACTATTTCTCCCACGACTCCTCCAAAGGACCAATTGAGCGGTTCCTCAGGGGACTTGGTCCTCCAAATCTGAGGCGTTACATTACTTTAGTGTTGCAGAAACCAGGAAGGAAATAATTCTGCTGCTCCACGCAAAAGGTTTGCGCAAATGTGGGCAGAACGTTGAGTGAGTCCTGGATCCGATGAGCTCCGTTTTCCGATTCGGTGACCTGGAAAGAGGCACCACATGAAAATCTTGCTGGTGAGACCCGACGGAATCGGTGATGAAATCATATGTCTTCCGGTGGCAACGGCTCTCCGTCGGCTGATGCCAGAAGCGCGAATCGGCTTTCTCTCCAGCGACAATGCGGCGCCGATTCTGGATCATCACCCCGATGTCGATGAGGTCCTCAGACTCACCGGCCTGGAACGGTTTCGAGAGCTCGTGGCGCTTTTTCGACGGGGATTCGATGCGGCTATCTTCTTGAAACCGTTTCCCCGGTTGATGCTCGCGGCATTTGTGGCGCGGGTGCCGAAACGCGTGGCAACGGGCTATCGCTGGTACAGCGCGTTTGCGAACAGACGAGTCTATGAACATCGGCACGATTTCTCGAAGCATGAGAGTGAGTATAACCTTGACCTTCTGAGAGGGCTCGACCTGGAGCCCGGGCCACTGCTGCGACCATCGCTAGTCCTGACCGAGGGCGAGCGCCAGCAGGCGGAGGTACGGATTGGCGACCTGCCAGCACCGCGTGTGGTGGTACACCCTGGCGGGTTTTCGTCGCGTCTGTGGCGAGCCGAACATTATTGGAACCTTGCGCATCGACTCGCGCGCGAAGGACTAGGAGTAATCGTGATCGGAACCCAGGCAGAGCGTCAACGGTTTTATGAAGAGGCGCCGGGAGGTCGAGATCTGGGATACGGGATTCTGGATTTGATGGGTCAGTTAACGCTGCGCGAGATGATGGCGGTGATCGGAGTGAGTCAGGCAGTGGTATCTGGATCCAGCGGGCCAGCCCATCTGGCGGCGGCCTTGGAGGTCCCAACCGTGACCTTGTTTGATCCCCGACGGAAAGAGCTACCCATTCGTTGGAAGCCGCTGGGAAAGGGCTTTGTGCTGCGGCCAGATGTCCCAACCTGTGAGAAATGCATCTACGAGGCCTGCCCCTACTGGGACTGTCTGGATCGGATTGCGGTGGAGGAGGTAGATGCCCTCGTGCATCAAGTAGTTGACCATGCGGAATCCCTGCGCGTCCTGAATGTCTAACTCGTACAATTTCGTCCGTCGTCCTTGACTGCCCGCCGTTTTGGCGTCGCGACGCCATCGAATACCCCAAATTCTGGTAGCTGACTCGGTACATACACTGTCGTCGTCTCAACTTGAAAAAAGAGATTTCCCCCAAGCTAGATCGAGAGATATGAATGCAAGAACGCGAAGTTGAGCTTCATGGTCTTCACCAAACAGTGCTCAACAAGATTTCCACCTTTCCCAAGGGAAATATCCTCGATGTAGGGGCCGGAAAAGGAGAGTTTGCGCAAAAGCTGGTTGCGATTGGCTACGATGTCGAAGCCTGCGATATTACTCCAGAGCCTCCTTGGAGCAGGCGGCTAGGAGTCACGTACAGGCAATGTGACTTAAACCTTGGAGGGCTTCCGTTCGGTGACGAGAGCTTTGATTACGTGGTTTGCATCGAGGTGATCGAGCATATCGAGAACCCTTTTGCTCTTTGTCGGGAATTGAAACGGGTCCTCAAGCATGGAGGGAGGGCAATTATTTCGACGCCAAACATTCTCCGATTTCGAAGCAGGATCCAGTTCTTCCTCGAGGGAAATTATCCGTGGTTTGACCTCCCCCTCATTGAGTGGGAGCAGCAAGGGGGCGGTGCGTATGTCCACATCAACCCCATGCGTGTTCATGAAATGGAGTATTGCCTCTATAAGGCTGGATTTGAAGTCGAGGAATTCTTTGCAAACAAACGGTCCTACAGAGGATGGCCTGTGCTACCACTCGAATTAGCCATGCGTTTCCTATTATGGCTCAAGGTGAAGAAATCCCGTCGACATGGAGGCCCGTCGGTTTCGCGACTTTACTCCCTGATTCTAACAAAAGACCTCCTATATGGTACCCACCTGATCGTTTGTGCTAAGCGGCCGTAAACACATGAAGGGCAGGCTGGCGTACTCGTTGATCGTCTGCCCGAGCTTGACGCTCAGGGTCTTACTATAGTGGGGAGTCATACATTCATCTTATGTCCGAGACTGCACTACGCTTAAAAACCTGCAAAACCGCTACACGTACCGCTTGGCAACATATTAAGCCCATCTATATCGACCAATTATCTTCCCCGGATAATCAAGGCGATCAACCCTACAAATATCCCCT
>JBHICF010000146.1:0-5501 GCA_046759485.1 Nitrospiraceae bacterium | reverse complement strand
AGATCCGCCTGACTGACATCATCTTTGAGCAGGCGAAGTTCGACCCAACATTTGAATTCACCGGCCGGTACGATCGCAATGTGAGGCCCCTGAATCGGCCGATTCTGGGCTTCTCGACCACGTCCTTTCAGACCGAACCGGAGACCTTCGATGAAAATACCGAGAGTCTGAATGCAGGGCTCACTCAGAAATTGATCACGGGTGGTGATTACGACCTCAAGTTCGACATCCTGCGCAATTCAGTTGCTGGGCAAACGCAGTTTTTATTCAATCCTGCCTACTCTCCGACGTTGACTCTCAACATCTCCCAACCGCTGTTGCGGGATTTCGGTCCGTCAGTCAACCAAACCCAAATACAGATTGCTCGCAACAACGCGAAGGTCGAAGATCACGTGTTCTTTGGCCAAGTCCTGACTGTCATTTCCACGGTCGAACAGGCGTATTGGGAACTGGTCTTTGCGAACGAGGGCTTGAAGGTGGCCCAGGCGGCATTGCGTGCAGCCAAGGAGTTGGAGAAAACTAACCGAGCCAAGGCCAAGGCTGGACTCATGGCGATTGTGGATGTGCTCCAAGCGGAAGCGGCCGTCGCCTCTCGCGTGGAGCAGGTGATCATTGCTGAAAAGGCGATTCGCGATCAGCAGGATCAGCTCCGGCAACTCTTGAACCCTTCGGAACAGGACATGCGTCAAGAGGTGGAAGTGATTCCCCTCGACAAGCCGGTCCAGACACTCCAGGCTATCAGTCTCCAAGAAACGATCGATACGGCCATGGAACGGAGGCCGGAGGTGCTTCAAGCCCACAAAAATATCGATACCAGCAAACTCAACGCCAGGTTTGCCAAGAACCAGCTTCTTCCCAGCCTGACCATCCAAGGAACGGGTGGCTTGATCGGCCTTGGTGGGACCGCTACCGCTGATTCGATCGATCGGACCGTCAGCGGCGATTTCTATAACCTTGGTGCCGGGTTAGTCTTGAGTTACCCCCTGGGCAATCGCTCCGCCTGGAGCCAGTACAATAAGCGCCAGCTTGAAGCACGGAACGCCAAGGTGTCATTGCAAAGCGCCCGGCAACAAGTTATCATCGATGTGAAAGAGGCCGTCCGGCGGGTCCAGACCGATTTCAAGCGGATTGAGACGACCCGGTCGGCGCGCATTCTCTCTGAGAAGCAGCTCCAGGCCGAGCAGGAACGACTGAACGTGGGATTGAGCACGACGCGGTTCGTGCTGGAATTTCAACGGGACCTGGCCATCGCTCAGAGAAACGAACTCCGGGCGGTCGTGGACTACAATCAGTCGCTCGCGAACTTGGCTCGAAGTCAGGGGATCACGCTGGAACAATACAGAATAGAATTGGAATAGAAACCCTCGCGGGTTCACGCCATGAGACGAGGCGCCTTGGTCATAGTGCTGTGTCTTGCCACGTTGGCCGGTGGCGCCGCCCTGCTCTTCTCCCCGACCAAGGGCAACGAAAGCCAGCCTAAAGATGAACCCCATATCTTCGCGGTCAAGAGAAGTTCGCTCCAAACCCGCGTCATCGAGACGGGCACGCTTGAACCAGTCCTGACCCTCGCCATCAAGTCACAAGTCTCCGGAGAAGTGAAGCAGCTTCACGTCGCGGAAGGCCAGCGGGTGAAGGCTAACCAGCCACTCGCCGTCATCCAGCAAGAACCGACCCAGGCCCGTCAGGTCGCGCAGATGCGCGCTGCGCTCGACGAAGAGCAAATCAACGTTCAACGCGCAGAGCTCGCCTACAACCGCATGGCGACTCTCGTGAAGAAGGGCTACGTGTCCCAGCAAGAGCTGGAGGCTGCAGATCAAGACCTCAAGCAAGCGAAGGTCCGCCTGGAACTGGCGAAGCGCCAATTGTTGCTCGCCCTAGGTGGCAACCAGGAACTGTATCAGACTTACTTGAAGCGGGACTTATCTTCCAGTGAACTGGAAAAGTTCCTTGTGACCTCACCCTCGGCTGGCACGGTCCTGGAGCTGAAGGCCCAGGAAGGCGAACTCATCACCTCGGGGACTGGCACCTTCGGCGGCGGCACGGAACTCATGACTCTCGCCGACCTCAGCCGCATGGTGGTCGAGGCCAAGATCAATGAAGTCAATATCGGGCGAGTCGAGCTCGGCCAGCCGGTGGAAGTGCGATTAGACGCGCTCCCTGGAAGGGTGTTCCACGGAGCCGTGAAAGCGATCTCGCCGCGTGGCCAGAAAGAGAATAATATTGTCACCTATCAAGTCACGGTCGAAATTGATAACAAGGACCGGACACTCCGGCCTCTCATGACTGCCAATGTCGACATCCTCACGAATGTCCTCAAGGACGTGATCGCCATTCCACTTGAGGCGTTGCGAACAGAACAGGGCGACGACATCGTGTACGTGATGGCCAACGGAGGCCGTTTTGCCCGGAAGGTACGGGTCGGCCTGCGCACCCCCTCGCAAGCCGTCATCGTGCAGGGCCTCCAAGAAGGCGACACGGTCATCATCCCTTCGTTCACTGACAAACCCAGCTAAGACCACTCGGCCCGCCATACAGGAGCCCATGCTGATTCGACTCGAACACATCGGAAAAACCTATCGTACGGGCGGCGGAGACGTTCAGGCGCTTCAGGACATTGATTTCTCGGTCAACCCTGGCGAATTGGTGGCCATCGTGGGGCAGTCGGGTGGCGGCAAAACCACGCTGCTCGACATCTTGGGCTGCCTGAGTCGCCCGACCGATGGTGAGTACTGGCTGGAGGGCCGGGCTGTCGCGTCACTAAGCGATAAAGAACTGGCAACCGTGAGGAACCGAAAGATCGGCTTTGTCTTTCAGACTTTCCACTTGCTTCCGCGAAAGACCGCCCTTCAGAACGTCGAGTTGCCTCTTCAGTACGCGGGCATCCCCGAACCAGAACGCCAGCTCAGGGCGATGGAGATGCTCCGCTTGGTTGGGCTCCAAGACCGGATGCAACACCATCCCACCCAGCTCTCTGGCGGTCAGCAGCAGCGGGTAGCCATTGCCCGGGCCCTCGTGAATGGGCCGGCGATCCTGCTTGCGGACGAGCCCACGGGCAACCTCGACAGTCGATCTGGATTAGAAATTCTGCAGATTCTGGAGCGCTTCCACCGGGCTGGGCAGACGATCTTGCTGGTGACGCATGAACGCGAGCTCGCAGAGCGGGCCGAGCGGGTCGTGACCCTCCGGGACGGGAGGATCCTCTCGAATGAGCGGGTGCAGCCAGAGGCTGCTCTCGCCCCCAGTCTCTCGCAAACGGAATCCCAACTGGAACGAGGGTGAGTCATGACGTTCCGTGATTCCTTTCGTGACGCGTTCCAAAACCTGTCCGCGAACAAGCTTCGCTCCGGCTTGACGATGCTCGGCATCATTATCGGCGTGGCCGCTGTGATCTCCATGACTTCGATTGTGGAAGGGGGACAGCGGAAGTTGGTTGCGTCCATCGAGCGGTTGGGAACCAACCTCTTGTTCATTTTCCACAGAACCCTGACTGTTGAAGAACAGCGGAAGTTCGCGGGTCGGTCGACCGGACAGAGCTACGGCGACGCCCTCGCGATTCGCAAACTCCGACCGGGCCTTCTGGTTGCCCCGGTGATCCAGTCGAATCAGCAGCTCAGGGCAGGAGATCGGGACTACGGTGGCCAGATCACCGGCACCTTACCAACGTATCAAGAAGTTCGTAACTTTCGACCCGCTACAGGGCGGTTCCTGATTCAACAAGATATCGACGAATGGCGCCGGGTGGTCGTTCTTGGTAGTGAGGTTGCTGAGAAGCTCTTCGGCACTGAATCCGCCCTGAGGCGTGAGATTAAGATTGGGGACGAGCGCTTCATGGTCGTGGGGGTCATGGAACCCAAGGGAAGCCTCCATGGGACTAACTACGACGAGCTCATCTTCGTCCCCGTTACGACCGCCATGCGTCGTTTTACCGGCGACGATCATGTCAATTTCATGATCGTACATGTCCCAAACCGGCAGGACATGGAGGCCCTCACCCAAGAGATTCATTCCTTACTCATCCAGCGCCATGACGGAGTCGATGATATACGAATTCGTAACCAAGGCGAGTTCCTCAAGGCGATGGATCGGACACTCTGGACCTTCCGTGTTGTGCTTGGTGGCGTCGCCCTCGTGGCGCTGCTCGTCGGTGGAATCGGGATCATGAACATCATGCTGGTGACCGTGACGGAACGGACTGGTGAAATCGGCGTGCGGAAGGCGGTGGGAGCCGCACGGCGCGATATCCTCAGGCAGTTTCTGATCGAATCGGTCGCCATCTGCGTGATCGGTGGGCTGATCGGCGTCGTCACCGGTGTTGGTCTGGCACATGGATTTGGAAGCCTGGTCGCGAAAGCCATGCCTGGCGCCGGTGATTGGGGTGCGGTCGTGTTACCGTCCGCCATCTTGACTGCCTTCGCCTTTGCCCTCGTGGTCGGCATCATCTTCGGTCTCTACCCTGCCATGAAGGCTTCGAATCTGGACCCGGCCGAGGCCCTCCGGTACCAGTAATGAGACCCCAACGTTAAACGGCTGCCAGGCAGTTGGATGCATCGCCCTGGGCACCCGGCACATTCCGCTCCGTTTCTAGCGCGTCACCCCTCCAATCGGTTACCACCTGAGCGACTCGCCACCCTCGCGCTGGCCCCGGTCTGCCTGACTGGGCTCTTCTACGCATTCGCCGGAGAGCTGCCTCATTCTTTGGCGATCCTCTTGCTTCCTCAAGCTCTCGCCTTCTGTGGCTTGGCCATCTGGGCGAGACAGAATCATGCAGTCACCGAGCGCTTGGGTCTGTCGATTATCCAGCTGCGCCAGGGCCTGCGATGGGGCATTCCCACCGGACTGGCGCTCGGCGTGCTGAATGTCTCGATTATTCTCTGGGTTGTACCCGGCTTGGGCGGCGACATTGAATTCCTTCGGTCCACGCCGCACGCCTTGGCTCCTCCGCCACTCATGCTTCCCTGGATGATCATCGCTATTGCCTTCGCGATTGAGTTGAATTTCAGAGGGTTTCTGTTAGGGCGCTTCCTGGCGCTCAGCCAGCAAGCCATTGTGCCTGGCTCTCCGAAGCTCGGGATGGCGCTGGCCATAGGATTGAGCTCCGTGGCCTTCGCTTTCGACCCGTTCATGGTGGTAACCTTCAAGCACCTCCATTGGATCGCCCTCTGGGATGGTATCGTGTGGGGAACGATCTGGTTGCGACTCCGAAACCTGTATGCCCCGATCTCAGCCCACGCCGTTGAGGTGATCGTGATGTACTCAGTGATGAAGCTCATCCTGTGAGATTGTCGCACTGCGATTCCATTGTGCTCCAGGTTGATCCATAGGGGATTGTGGAGCCCCACGGCTTCAGCCTACTCCGCCGAAGTAGCTTCCGCCTCCGCGGAAGCTTCGGCGGATCCGCCAGAGCCATGCGACGGCGGGTCGGCTACGAAGGCCGGGCAGCCGTGGCGCCTATCAAAACTTCGGCGGAACCCGCCGAAGCTGCCCGCCTTCGCCAAGGCTTC
>JBHICF010000145.1:0-5533 GCA_046759485.1 Nitrospiraceae bacterium | reverse complement strand
ATCGCGTCAGCGTCTCATGACCATGGAGCAGATGTTCCGGATTCAGCGATTCGACAATGTCGATGGCCTCAAAGAGCCCTTTTAGGTTCCCTTCTTCCACAAAAGGCGCTCCCAGGTATGGCATGATGAAGTCACCGCCGAACAGTACTCGTTCCTCATGCAGGTAAATAAACATCCCGTCCGGAGTCTCCCCACCCGAGATCGGGATGAGCGCGAAGCGCGTCCCGCCCACCGTCACCGTGGTTCGTTTGCGAATCCTCGTGTCCGGTTTGAAATCGATGATAAGCTCATTGGTGAACTTGCGTCCGAAGAAAAACCTAAAGTTAAGGGTCGTACTCACGCTGCGGAGTAGCTCCTCGCGATAATTCTTCCGCGCATAGAATGTCGGCGTAGGGCTTAGCTGGCGGAAATACCGATGCCCGCCGACGTGATCCCAATGAGCGTGCGTCACAAACACAGTCGTCAGCGGTGGCAGATTCGGATAACGCCTGGTAAGTGATTCGTAGGCGGCCTTGGCTGAATCGGGGTGGGTCCCGGCATCGATCGAAATAAGATGTCTCCCGTCCTTGGAGACGATGAAGTAGTATTCAGTAAACTCGAACCCCGAGAGCGCAAAGACTCTCTCGGGTATGACCTCCCTGACCATTTGGGGATGAAATGTGTGGCCTTGATCAGCTGTCACGGCAAACGGTGTCAGTGTCGTGATGTCTCGTTCAAAGCTCCCGTACCCGCTATGTGCAAGATATTCTCTTGCCGCTGACTCATTCTCTTCTTCGTGAGACAGCCGAGCGAGCTGGAAGTACACCTCACGCAGTAGCCCGGCGCTTGGCGACTCGCCTTGATGATCCAACAGCCAGTGAAGAACTTCACGCGCCACATCCTTTTTCCCAAATTGCTCGGGCAGCTGCGCGTAGACGACACCGGTCGCCCAGCGAGCCAGGTAGCCCTGGTCGTTAGATAAACTCCTGGCTTCCTCCAACATGTCGATCGTCTCATTGACCCAGCCTTTCCTCTTGAGTAGAGGCGCCCGGGGCGCGTACGAGGCGCGTAGTACACCAAGGACGCTCAAATAGACCGACTTCTCGTCGGGAGCCATCTGCTCGCCATGGTTGGCCAGAACAGCGGTAAAGAATTCCACGCCAGCCTCGAGCTGGTTTGTATTGAGGTACTCAGCCATCAAAAGAAAGATCAGCCGCGTGTCACTTTGTGGTCCAGCCCCATTGACGAATTTCAAATACTCCAGCTCCGGGTTGTAGGTCTTCTGAGGAATGTCGTGTCCTGGGGAGCAGTTGCTCAGCAGGAGGGCGCAAAGACCCAAGAGATGCAGCATTGTCCGTGAGAAGCGCCTCTGTACTCTCATGGTGCCTCCAGCTCTCTGGTTATGCAGGGGACAAGGTTGTCGACTCGAGTCCCAGGCGATGTAGACTCATTGACCAGGATGACCCTGGCCGGCGTGCTGGCCAGGACCTCGACCCTGATAGGGGTGGCATGAGTGGTCAGGTGGAAGTACGAGTCCCGTAGGTGTAATCTAACTTGAGGCATTGACAGAACGCTAGTCTTTGTTTAGAGGACAATCTGTGGGTCAGCACCTGATACTGATGGGGAGCGTAGGGATTCTGCACGATTTCCGATCTGCTGTCACGGGGTGAAGCTATGGCAGAACTCTTTAAGGGGTTGGAGCGGATCGAGGAGGCACGAGAGCGGATCACCGGAGCGAGCTTCATGGCCGGGCTCTTCGTCGGCAAGCCCGATTTTTCGCTGCTGCTTCCACCACCAGAAACGGCCGAAGAGCGAGCCACCGGAGAAGCCTTCTGCCAGAAGGTAGAATCCTTCCTCAAAGGCCACGTCGATCCGGACGAGATTGAGCGCACAGCTCGCATTCCAGATGCAGTGCTCAGGGGCCTCTTCGAACTCGGGGCCTTCGGCATGAAGATACCAAAAGAATACGGCGGCCTGGGCTTCTCCTACACCAATTACGGGCGTGTGCTGACACTCATTGCGAGTTGGAGCAACATCCTTGCGCTCACAGTTGCTGTGCCTCAATCCATCGGCATTGCCATGCCGATCCTGCTGTTTGGGAACAAAGATCAAAAAAGCAGGTATCTCCCGCTCGTGGCGCGGGAGGATATCTCGGCGTTCGCGCTCACCGAACCGATGACAGGCTCTGATGCGGCGAACGTTCAGACCCAGGCGGTGCTTGACTCGACCGGTTCGAACTTCATCGTCAATGGGGAGAAGCTCTGGTGTACGAATGGCCCGATCGCACGCTTCGTGACCTTGATCGCCCGCGTGCCTTCAAAGAAAGTCCACCAAGACGGCAAGCCGGTCTGGACGCCCGCCCGAGGTGGCACGGGCGCTGAAGACCACGTCCATACCGCCTTCATCCTCGAAATGAGTTCGCCTGGCGTGACCATTCGGCAGCGGTGTCAATTTGAGGGGTGTCGCGGGATCGAAAATGCGCACATGACCTTCGAGGACGTTCGGATCCCTGTCGACAACGTCATCGGGGAGATCGGGAAAGGGCTCAGATACGCCCTCACCATCCTCAACGTTGGTCGCGCCATCAGTATTCCCGCCATCTGCCTCGGTATGGCCAAGCAGGCGTGGCGGCCAACGATGGATCAGGCGAATAGTCGCATCACCTTTAAAAGGCCCATTGGAGAGCGGCAAACACAACGGATGCGGGCAGGTCAGATGGCGACGAACCTTTTCGCGATGCAAGCGCTCGCGTCGCTCGTGTGGCGAATGGCAGATCAGGATGAATATGACATCAGAATCGAAGCCGCGATCGCGAAGATGTTCTGCTCGGAGAAGACGATCCAGTTCCTGAGAGATGCTCAGATCATCTTTGGTGGGATGGGCTATGAAACGGCTGACTCCAAGCGGGTCCGTGGCGAGCCGGGCTTCCTGATCGAACAACTCGTCCGGGACGCGGAGATGTACCGTATTGGCGAGGGAGCCACGGATATTTTGCGACCCTTCGTGGCTCGCGAGGGGTTGAGTCCACATCTAGACCGGGCCAGTAAATATTTTGACGACAGCCTGAATTGGTTGCAGAGGATCCGGGAGGTTGTGAATCTCCTGCTCTTTTACGTGCCCTGGTATGTGAAGCGATGGAAGCCGACCTCCCTTCCTCGCCGCCCCGAGCTCCGGCATCCCAAAGTGCGTAAGAAACTCCAGTACACCGAACGTGCAAGCCGTCGATTGGCCCGTGCCGTGTTATACGCCATGGCCATGCAACAGGAATCACTCCGTGATGATCAAGGTAGGCAGAATCGAATCGAGGCAGTAGTCGAAGATCTGCTCACGATCTCGTCCACGGCCCTGCATGCTGAGTTCCAGCAGCGCTTGACCAGTGACGCATCCGGTTGGGAACTGGCCGATGAATTCTTCCGTCACGCAAAGCAACGGATTGACCAGGCCATCCGAGAGATCTTGTTGAATGAGGATGACGTGATGACGGCAATTGGCACCCATGCCCTACGGGGCGACTACCCCTTGCTCTCAGGCGGGATCATACAGCGAAGACTCGAGGATTATATTCTGAAGGGAAAGGATCGGCGCTCAGATGCATGAAGACAAGCGGTGAATCACGAGTCTGGAGACTCCAGGAGCAGACGGAACGTGTCCCAACTGGCTCGGATGCCCCAATGCACAATGAAGGAACCCGCCAAGAACCAGATTCCGAAGAACGCCAATTTCGTCACGGTCGTAGTTAAGAACGTTAGCCCGAGCGCGCCGATGACGAAATCACCTAAGGAGTACTCGTCGTAGCCCCAAAGGGCCAAGACTGGTGGTAGAGCAACGCAGAGCAGGGGGATGCCTGTGAGAAAAGGAAGGGTGAAGCCACCCGCCATGCCGGACGCGATGTCGTCGTAGACTCGAGACTCCGTCATCCGAGTCGAGCGCGGAGACTCAGGATGGTCCTGTCTGGAATCGACGAGGAGGATACGGAAGCTCTGCTCGATCATGAGTAAGAGGAAGGTCGCAACTGAATAGGCCAGGAATTTGTGGAGATCGAAGTCGGCGTCCTTCAGGAACAAGAACTGATACGTGAGTCCAAGAAGAATGTAGGCGCTCAAAATGTAAATCGAAGTCTTCACCAAAATGACAGATCCAGATTCCCCCGCTCTAAACAGCAAGCTCATGTTCAGACTCGCGCACAAATGATGGCGGATACAGCGCTCGTTGTACTTTTCATTATCAAGAAATATAGCACTCTCATGGGTGCCTGCTTCCCGCTGGTAGGAACTAGCTTCCTGCGCCGATAACCCTTCTGTAGAAACTCACTGTAAACCCAGCTGTTTCAGCCACAGAAACGACCTTGACACGTGGCGACGACCTCCCACCCCGAAGCTCAGAACGAGGGACGCGTGCTCGAAACGACGCTGGCAGCGGAGCTGGCTTAGGTCTCGGCACGGCAGGAAGATACGCAGCAACTGATGAACAGAAGCACGACAGCGCGGGAAGAGATCGCCCGCTGTTGAGTCGTTAGGCTTCCAGCAGGTTGCCTCGACCGCGCTGCACGCCACGCGCACGGGCCGGAAGACGTGTCGTCATCCGACGATTGTTCGCATCGGGAAACAATCGGCTGCTGAGGTACAGGACCAGGCTGTTCAACCCTCTCAGGAGCCAATCAGCGGAGCGTTACCGTTTCACAGCGACCACGACCTCCGATGGGATGCCGAACGGAGCGACCTCGTTCTGGTATCGCACTTGCCAGACTCTCTCTGGAAGGTAGTCCCGCAACTCGATCGGACGGCAACCTCCGACCAACGACGGCCGCAGCCGGTGTACCAGAGCCAAGAGACCCGCGACGATCTTTGACGAGAGCGTGGACCCATGCGAGAGGCTCACGAGACAGAGGAAACCTCCTGGTCGCAAAAGACGCCGTGCTTCAGTCGTCAGCGCGTGTATATCTGGCACGGCCAGTAGATCGAGCACGTAGTTCGCCACAAATCGGTCATAGGCGTCATTTGGGGCATGGATGGGCATAGTGCCATCTGTAATTCGGGCTTCCGCCCTTGAACCAAATCGGGTGATCCGGCTTGAGGCCAGGCGGACCATGGTCGAGCTAACGTCGATCCCGAGATACGTTGCAGATGCAGACAGGTGCTGTCGCAGCAACGTTTCAGCGAACCGGCCTGTGCCACAACCGAACTCGAAGACCGATTGCGCTCCGGCAAAGCCTGCGTGCTCAATCAGGTCGTCGGTCGCGGGGTCCTCATAGTACCACTGCGAGTCCTGTTTTGCGCCGAAACGGTCATAGTACAGCCGAGCTTGTTCACGGGATAGCATTGCTGTGCGACCTTCACGCCTCACACTCAAACCCGTTTGTGATCCAGAGTCCCTCATGCCTGCCTCCACGGTCTGCTGAAACAAGGCATGTGCCCCCACAGTCTACACCAGCTCGACTCGTCGCTTGGAGGCCACGCTCCCTGTCTTTAGTCGACCGACAGCTTGACACATGACAACGGACGGCCTAGCCTTCGCCACGGCAAGCGAAGTAGTCCTCTCGCTCACTCGCAGCCGA
>JBHICF010000144.1:0-5606 GCA_046759485.1 Nitrospiraceae bacterium | reverse complement strand
GCCGCATCCGGAGCGCTGCGCGGAGGAGGTGCTCGGGAACCAAGACGGACTGCTCGTCTTCTTGTCGATGCTAGATGCTCTACAAGAGGCCAGTCTGAAACCGAAGCCATTGACAGCGTGAGACTTTCACGGCGCATGCTCGGGTGGCGTTTCCTGCTCTGAGCGACCAGGGTCCAATCAGCCTATGACATCCGTCCCGCAAGGTGTAACGAAGGCGATCATCACGCAGCATGGGCTGACTGATAACGAATACAAAAAGATCGTAGAGATTCTCGGCCGCGAGGCAAGTCTCACCGAGCTCGGCATGTTTTCAGTGATGTGGAGCGAACACTGCTCATACAAGAGTTCCCGCATACACCTCAAGCGGTTACCTACATCAGGTAGTCGTGTGGTACAGGGCCCAGGAGAGAATGCCGGCGCGGTGGATATCGGGGATGGCTTGGTGGCTGTGTTTAAGATGGAATCCCATAATCACCCCTCCTACATCGAACCTTACCAGGGCGCGGCCACCGGTGTCGGTGGCATTTTACGAGACGTCTTCACGATGGGAGCTCGGCCGGTCGCACTGCTCGACTCGCTCCGCTTCGGATTGTTGGATCGCGCTCAAAACCGACATCTCTTTAGAGGTGTCGTGGCCGGAATTGCGGGATACGGCAATTGCGTCGGTGTTCCAACAATTGGTGGCGAAGTGGTGTTCAACGATATTTACGGACAGAATCCCTTGGTCAATGTCTTTTGCTTGGGAGTGGGGCGCAGAGACCGCCTCTTCAAGGGACAGGCACTGGGGGTCGGAAATCCAGTCATCTACATCGGATCCAAGACTGGACGCGATGGCATCCATGGGGCGACGATGGCCTCAGATGCGTTCGACGAGACTTCCGAGTCAAAACGCCCGACGGTCCAGGTGGGAGATCCCTTTACGGAGAAGCTGCTGTTGGAAGCGTGTCTTGAGCTCACGGCCGGGGACCTGCTCGTCGGTATTCAGGATATGGGTGCGGCGGGGCTGACGAGCTCTTCGTGCGAAATGGCTTCGCGGGCTGGAACCGGGATTGAATTGGATGTGACCGAGATCCCGCGACGTGAGCCAGGGATGACGCCCTACGAGATCATGCTCTCTGAATCACAGGAACGCATGCTGCTAGTGGCCCGGGAGGGAAAGCAGGATGAAATTCTCCGAATCTGTCGGAAATGGGATGTGGATGCAGCAGTCGTCGGTCGTGTGACCTCCGACGGGCTGCTGAAGGTACGTGACGGTGGGATGGTGGTCGCTGAGATTCCGGCCAAGGCACTGGCGGAAGAGGGCCCACGTTACGAACGGCCCAGCGCCCCACCGGCCTACCAGGAGTGGCTCCAGTCGATCAATATGGACGCGCTTGGGGATCTGAAGGATCCAACCAATGTGTTGGTGTCGATGTTGGAGTCCCCCACGATCGCCAGCAAAGCATGGGTCTACCGGCAGTATGACCATATGGTGCGCACCAACACGCTGATTCGGCCGGGCTCAGATGCTGCCGTGATTCGTGTCAAAGGCACGAACAAGGCACTGGCGATGACTACGGATGGGAACGGGCGATACTGTGTGTTGAACCCCTATCTCGGCGCGACGATCGCTGTGGCGGAGGCGGCGCGCAATCTGGCGTGTTCCGGCGCGGAACCGATCGGACTGACGGATTGTCTGAATTTCGGCAATCCCGAGCGTCCTGATGTCATGTGGCAGTTCATCCTCACGATTGAAGGCATCAAGGATGCCTGTGAGGCACTGAACATCCCCGTCGTCAGCGGGAATGTGAGCTTCTACAACGAAACAAACGGCTTGTCGATCTACCCGACTCCGATTGTCGGTATGGTCGGGCTTATCGAGCCAGTAGATCAAGCCGCCACGCAATGGTTCAAGCAAGCGGGCGATGCGATCATCTTGCTGGGGACGACGGGGGAAGATATTGGTGGGACGGAGTATCTACGAGTGGTCCATTCCCGCGAACAGGGTGCCCCTCCGCAGCTCAGCCTTGAACGGGAACGAGCGCTTCAAGAATGCGTACGGAAGCTGATCAAGAACGGCTGGGTGCAATCGGCACACGACTGTTCCGATGGTGGGTTGGCTGTGGCGTTGGCCGAATGTTGCTTGTCTCCTCCCAGTCGTCCGATTGGCGCTGTGGTACAATTATCGGCGCAAGGACTGCGTCGGGATTCCCTCTTGTTCGGAGAGAGTCAATCGAGAGTGGTGCTGTCGGTCAGACCGGCGCAAACTGACGCCGTGATAAGCCTCGCTCATGAGATAGGTGTCGCGGCGACGCGCATCGGGGAAGTTGGTGGAGAACGGCTGATCGTTGATGTCAAGTCAGAGCGTGATCGGCGGGATTGTAAAATCGATGCGGATCTCGGGTCGATTTACGAGCGGTGGGGCAAGAGCCTGGAGGAATCGCTAGCCGAGAGGCGGGAGGTCTAACAGGGTGGGTGGTGGGATTCATCCACCGTCGCCTGCAGGCCGCTGGCTCGGTACTGAGTTGTTCATATGCGACTGATCACACCTGACAAGTTCCATGATGAGTGCGCCGTGTTTGGAATTTACGGCCACCGGGAGGCCGCCAACCTGACCTACCTGGGCCTGTATGCCTTACAGCATCGGGGGCAAGAAGGCTCTGGCATCGTTTCTTCAGACGGTGAACGGTTCTACAACGAACGAGGCATGGGCTTGGTCGCGGACATATATACGAAATCCGTCCTCAAGCGGCTTCCCGGACATATGGGTATCGGCCACAACCGGTACTCGACTGCCGGTGGAAGCAACTTCAAGAATCTCCAGCCGTTGATTGTGAATTTTGCGCTGGGCAACTTGGCGCTCGCCCATAATGGAAACCTGATCAATGCCTCGATGCTTCGAAACGAATTGGAAGCCTACGGGTCGATCTTTCAGTCCTCATCGGACAGTGAGGTCATCGTCCACCTGATGGCACATTCTCGCGCTGATTCGCTGCTGGCCCGGGCCATCGACGCGCTCAGCCAGGTGCGAGGGGCCTTCTCAGTAGTGCTCTTGACCGATGATGGGGTGATGGCGGCTCGGGACCCACAGGGATTCCGACCCCTCTGCCTGGGACGGCTGAAAGAGAGCTGGATGGTGGCTTCGGAAACCTGTGCATTTGACCTGATCGGTGCCGAGTACGTGCGTGAGGTCGAGCCGGGTGAACTGGTTGTCCTCAATAAAGAGGGGGTGACCTCGTATCACCCGTTTGCCAAGGGGAAGCCAGCGATGTGCGTCTTCGAATACGTGTATTTTGCCAGACCGGATAGCAGAATCTTCGGCGCCGGTGCAGTGTATCTGACACGCAAGGCGCTCGGACGGCAACTGGCGGAAGAGGCGTGGGTGGATGCAGACATCGTCATTCCAGTTCCCGATTCAGGGGTACCCGCTGCGATGGGCTATTCAGAAGGTTCCGGGATTCCGTTCGAGACAGGCCTCATACGGAACCACTATGTGGGACGAACATTCATCGAACCGGAGCAGTCGATCCGGCACTTCGGGGTGAAGATCAAACTCAACGCGGTGCCGGAAGTCATGGAAGGTAAGCGGGTCGTGGTTGTCGATGATTCGATCGTGCGTGGGACAACCAGCCGCAAGATTGTAAAGATGCTACGCCAAGCGGGGGCCAAAGAGGTCCATATGCGTATCAGTTCGCCGCCGATTACGTCGCCCTGCTTCTACGGCATTGATACCCCAACCAAGAAGGAGCTGATCGGCTCGAGTCACACGATCCAGGAGATCCGCAAATATATCACTGCCGACAGTCTCGCGTACCTGAGCCTCGATGGTATGCTGAAGGCTGCTCCTGCAACTCCGAATCACTACTGCAACGCCTGTTTTACGGAGCAGTACCCCATCCCTTTCACCAAAGCCGAGCAGATGCAATTGGGGCTCTTCGAGCCCTACGTGTAAGGCGGTTGCCCCAGAAAATTTCCCCGTGCTACGATAGGAGCCGGTTGGCGATGGCTGGTCCATCGCAGTCGAGGGAAGGAGGTCGCCATGAAACGATTCTTGATAGTATCTCTCGCGTTCCTTGCTTGCCTTGCAGTGACCGCTGCCGTGTCGGCCAAGAGCTTCTTCAAAATTGGCGAGCCGGCACCGTTGTTTACATTGACCTCAGTGACAGGCGAAACCGTCTCACTTGAAAGTCTGAAAGGGAAAGTGATCGTGCTGGGGCTCTTCCACATTTGCGAGCCCTGTCTGATGCAGGGAACGAATCTGCAAAAGGTCTATGAAGCGACACGAGGGAAGAACGTCGCTGTGGTCGGGGTTAACTCATCTGGAGACTCCGGCGCAGACGTGGCGGAGTTCCTCGCCCAATTTCCTGTGCAGGTCACTTACCCCTATCTCCTGGACCCGAACAGAATCACTGACCAACTGTACGGCGGTGGGCGCTTCATCCCGAACGTCTACATTATCGGCCAGGATGGAATCATCCGTTGGCAGCGGGTGGGCAATATGGACCTCGCCGGGCCAGAAGTGATGCTCGGTGAAGTCGAGGAGGCGCTGATGAGCGGAGCCGGGAGCGCAACAAGGGGACTATAACCGCTTTAACCGATACGAATAGGACGAGTATGGATGAAATGGAAGCAGGCAAGCAGAAGTTTCTCGATCTAGTTCGGAACACTGACTCGGCCGTGCAGGTAGTCATTCCCGTCACACCGTCCAATAGTGTGTTCTTGATCTCCATGACGAAGGGATCCAATCGGAAATTCATCACGATATCAGAGGATGACATTATTGATCTTCCCAACGAAACGGACATCGCTGCCAAGGTTGAGAAGCTTGTGAGAGAGGCTGTCGCGTCATTGTGAAACACTTGGAGTCTCGCAGGGTGTGTGAGTGATGAAGCAGCTGTTGCCCGGCGTTTGGCAGTGGTCCTGGTTTTCACAAGAGAAGCAAATTGACTTCAATGGCCTGTTCCTGACCGTCGGAGAACATCGAGTCTTGGTGGATCCACCCCCCATGACCCCTGAGGAGGTGCGCCAGTCGAAGCAGGGAGGACCCATCGACTACATTCTCCTCACGAACCGCGATCATCAGCGCGAGGGTATGGCGTTTCAATCTGAATGCAAGTGCCAAGTCATGGTGCCTGCTGCCGATGCCTCGCAGATGGAGATCAAGGCAGATAAGACCTACGAGGATGGCGAACTGTTGCCGGGTGGCATTTGGGCCATTCATCTCCGCGGCCAAAAATCGCCAGGTGAATCAGCGCTGTTCCTTCAACAGGGGAAGGGCATCCTGATCGTAGGTGATGCGGTCATTGGCGCTCCACCCGGGTCTCTGAAGATGCTGCCACCTGAGAAGTATGCTGATCCTGTGAACGCGCGCGAGGGGCTGCAACGTCTACTGCGGTACGACTTTGACACGATCCTGGTAGGCGATGGCGCCTCGATCTTAACGGGTGCGAAGGCTGCGGTTGAGAGAGCATTACTGGCGTAGGGACTTGGAAGATGTTGGAGAGCCAATCAGAACAGCTGAATCGCCAGGGAAACGAGTTCTTCTCCCGAGGGGATTATACCGAGGCATACCGCCGCTACGTGCAGGCGCTGGAATGCGACCAGGCAAGCGGCGACCGGCGCGCGCT
>JBHICF010000143.1:0-5635 GCA_046759485.1 Nitrospiraceae bacterium | reverse complement strand
GTAGGCCTTTTGGTGTGTTGAGACTTTTGGCAGAATCGGCTAAACTTCGCGCTCCCCAGATTGACACACAACCTTCATCCCGGAGAGTACGATGGCGAAGGTACTTGAGGGCCCTGGCATGGGCCTTATGAAAAAGTGGAGCATTACCGTTCCCAATTACGTGGTCGTGACATCGGTTGAAGAGCTTAGCAAGCTGGCCTCAGCCAATGACTGGTTGCGGACTTCCAAACTGGTCGTCAAAGCCCACGAAGCCTTAGGTTCCCGCTTTAAACTGGGGCTTGTCAAAGTGGGCTTGGATGTGAAGGGCGCGGAGAACGCAGCTCGCGAAATGTTAGGACGGCAAGTAGGGAGCATCACGATCGGTCAAGTGATTGTGTCGGAAATGGTCCCCCACAAGGAAGAATATTACGTGGCGGCAAAATCGACCCGAGAAGGTGCTGAGCTACTGGTCGCCAATTGCGGCGGGATCGAGGTTGAGGCCAACTGGGATCGTGTCAAGCATCTTCCGGTTGAGGTCGGGGAAACCCCGGCGACGCAGGACTTGGAGCGGCTCGTGAAAGAAGCCGGATTCTCGGGCGAGACAGCCAAGAAGATGGCGGATTTCGCCGGGAAGCTGTTCGCATGCTTCGACAACGAAGATGCCCAATACCTCGAAGTGAATCCCGTCGTGATTCGTGAGGGGGATGGCCAATTGATCGCACTCGATGCGGTTACACTCTTGGATGCCGATGCCAAATTCAGACACTCGGACTGGAACTTCCCGTTCGCCGCCGAGTTCGGACGGGCTTACACCAAGCAAGAGCTAGAAGTAATGGCTGTGGACGCTAAAATCAAGGGGTCCGTAAAGTTCATTGAGATACCCGGAGGGAATACGGCGATGCTGCCCGCGGGTGGCGGGGCGAGTGTGTATTATTCCGACGCGGTTGTGGCTCGTGGTGGCAAATTGGCCAACTATGCTGAATATTCCGGCGACCCTCCTGATTGGGCTGTGGAGGTGCTAACTGAGAAAGTCTGTTCGCTTCCGGGTATCAAGAACATCATTGTCGGTGGCGCGATTGCGAATTTCACGGACGTAAAGAAAACGTTCGGCGGAATTATTGCAGGCTTTCGGAAGGCTAAGGCAGATGGCAAAATGGATGGGGTCAAGATCTGGGTCCGCCGAGGTGGACCACGGGAAAAAGAGGGCCTCGAAGCTATGCGAGCGCTTCGCGATGAAGGATTTGATATCCAGGTTTTCGATCGCCATACGCCGCTGACCGATATTGTGGACAAAGCAGTGCAGGTGAAATAGGTGATGGGACACGGACGTTAGGGGAGATCGCGATGGGTATTCTGGCGAATAAGGACACGCGAGTAGTCATTCAGGGTGGGGCTGCTGGATTGAATGCTGCCCGTCGTATGGCCGAGTTTAGTTACATGATCAAACGCCCGCTGAGCGTAGACGCGTTCGTGTACCCGCCCGATGCGGGCAAGGCCAACGAAATTCCGTATGGCAACGGCCTGCTGACGATTCCGGTCTATAAGAGCGTGGCTGATGCTGCGGCGAAGCATCCGCAGATCAATACGAGTCTGGTCTATATCGGTGCCGATCGCGCTTGTGCCGCTGGGATGGAAGCCGTGAATGAACCCAAAGTCCAGGTCGTCTCGATGATTACGGAGGGGGTGCCTGAACGGGATGCGAAGTTGCTCGGGCGGCGTGCCCGCGATTTGGGGAAGACCTTCAACGGTCCATCCTCGATCGGGGTCATTTCTGCAGGTGCTTGTCGTCTAGGTGTGATCGGCGGCGCGTTCGATAATCTCGTGGCCTGCAAGCTCTACCGCGAGGGGTCCTTTGGGGTCATCACCAAATCAGGTGGACTGTCCAACGAGATCATCTGGATCTGCTCACAATTTGCAGACGGCATCACCACGGCGATTGGGATCGGGGGGGACGCCTATCCCGGAACCGACTACGTGTCTTACTTGGAGATGTTCGAGCAGGACACCAAGACCAAAGCGGTGGTCATCGTTGGCGAGATGGGCGGGGATTTGGAAGAGCGGGCGGCTGAATGGTACGGCGC
This sequence comes from Nitrospiraceae bacterium, assembly GCA_046759485.1. GTDB lineage: Bacteria > Nitrospirota > Nitrospiria > Nitrospirales > Nitrospiraceae > JBHICF01. The sequence continues at coordinate 3,575 of JBHICF010000143.1, read as the reverse complement.
GAAGAAACGTCGGATCAGGTTACTGGCTGTCGTATCGGGATTCTGTCAGGAGAGTCTGCCAAAGGGCATGAAGTTCGGTCACGCTGGCGCGAAGGAAGGCCTGAAAGGAGAGGGCTCAGCGCGATCCAAGTCCGATGCGCTCAAAAAGGCTGGTGCCATCGTACCGGATACGTTCGGCGCACTTGGCCCCGCGATCAAGTCCGTCTATGAAGAGTTCGTCAAGAGCGGACAAGTCCAGCCGATCCCGGACCTGAGTCCGGCCGACCTACCGAAATTGCCGAGGACGGTCGAGGAAAGCATGAAGACGGGCGAGGTAATGGTCGCTCCATTGATCAAGACCACGATCAGCGATGACCGCGGTGACGAACCCTGCTACGACGGCTACCCAGCTTCTGAACTCATCAACAAGGGCTACGAGATTCCTCATGTGATCGGCTTACTCTGGGACAAAAGGCTGATCTCGAAGCAAGAGGCAGAGATCATCAAGCGGATCATGATGCTCTCGGCCGACCATGGTCCCTGTGTCAGCGGCGCGTTAGGCACGATTATCGCGGCGTGCGCCGGTATCGGGATGTCACAAGCGGTGGCGGCCGGCTTGATTATGATCGGTCCTCGCTTCGGCGGGGCCGTGACCGATGCCGGGCGGTATTTTAAGCACGCCGTGGACAACAAGATGAGTGTGGAGGACTTCCTGGCCTATATGAAGAGGAGTGTCGGGCCGGTTCCGGGGATCGGTCATCGGGTGAAAAGCGTGCGGAATCCCGATAAGCGCGTCCAGGAATTGGTGTCCTATGTCAAGGGTGTCGGCATTCCGACGCCGCATCTTGACTTTGCCTTGGCCGTCGAGAAAGTCACCTCTGCCAAGAAAGACAATCTTATTCTGAACGTCGATGGGACCATGGCTGCGGTATTAGTGGATCTTGATTTCCCCGTGGAGAGCCTCAATGGCTTTTTCATCTTGTCGCGAACGATCGGACTCATCGGACACTGGGTAGATCAGAGACGTCAAGAGAGCCGCCTTATCCGCCTTTTCGACTATCTCGTCAATTATGCAGCACCCAAGCGGAGAGAAGTTCCGCCGTTGAAGTAGCAGTTCGGCCGGACCATGTCAGCTTTGGGTGGCTGATTCAGAGACAGGGAGATACGCATATGTCGATGGAACTCGCAAAGAGACTGTACGATGCCATGCCCACGCAACTAGCAAAGGCCCGCAAGAAATTCGGTCGCCCTCTGACCTTGACGGAAAAAATCCTGGTGGCTCACGCGGATAATTTCGAGAGCCAGGTGTGGGACCGCGGGAAGGCCATGTTGGCTCTCCGTCCGGATCGTGTGACCATGCAGGATGCCACTGCGCAAATGGCGATGCTGCAGTTTATGCAGGCGGGGAAGGCCAAGGTTGCAGTCCCCAGCACGATCCACTGCGACCACCTGATTCGAGCTCAGACGGGTGCGCAGCAGGACCTCGTCCGCGCCATTGACGAGAACAAGGAGGTGTATAACTTCCTCGCGTCGTCAGCGAAGAAATATGGCATCGGCTTTTGGAAGCCGGGCGCGGGGATCATTCATCAAGTCGTGCTGGAGAACTATGCGTTTCCGGGCGGCCTGATCATCGGCACCGACTCTCACACGCCAAATGGCGGAGGCCTGGGCATGCTGGCCATCGGCGTCGGTGGGGCCGACGCTGGAGAGGTCATGGCCGGGTTGCCATGGGAGGTGCTTCACCCCAAGCTCATTGGCGTCAGGCTCACGGGGAAGCTCAGCGGCTGGGCCTCTCCAAAGGATGTCATCCTCTACGTCTGCGGGCTGCTGACGGTGAAAGGCGGGACGAATAAGATCGTAGAGTACTTCGGCCCGGGTGCGGAGACGATCAGTGCGACCGGCAAGGGGACGATCACGAACATGGGGGCTGAGCTCGGAGCCACGACCTCGATCTTCCCGTTCGACCAGAAAATGGTGGCGTATCTGAATCTCACCGATCGCGCGGACGTCGCGAAGCTTGCGGAAGCCAACCGCGAGTTGCTCGTCGCAGATCCCGAAGTCTTGCAAACACCGGAGAAGTACTTTGATCAGATCGTGGAGATCGACCTCTCATCTTTAGAACCCCACGTGGTCGGGCCGCACACTCCTGACCTGGCCCGTCCGATTTCCAAGCTGGCCGGCGAATCCAAGGAGAAGGGTTATCCGGTCGAGCTCAAGGCCGCGTTGATCGGGAGCTGCACCAACTCATCTTATGAGGACATTGGCCGAGCGGCCCATATCGCGAAACAAGGCCTACGTGCCGGCCTCAAGGCGAAAACCGCCTTCCTCGTGACACCGGGCTCGGAACGGATTTTTCACACGATGAAACGTGATGGGTTCATGGAGACGTTCGAGCAAATGGGGGGGACTGTGCTCGCCAATGCCTGCGGGCCCTGCATCGGGCAGTGGAAGCGTGCGGATGCCGTCAAGGGCCGCGCTGACTCCATTGTCAGTTCCTTCAACCGGAACTTTCCCGGCCGCAATGACGGCGTGAGCGACACTTTGTCGTTCTTGGCCAGCCCAGAGATCGTCACGGCGTATGCCTTTGCTGGGGATCTCGGGTTCGATCCGGTCAATGGGAGCCTCAAAACGGCAGACGGCCGTGACCTGAAGTTCGAACCACCGACGGGCGATGAGCTCCCTGCCAAGGGTTTCGCCAAGGGCGAGGAAGGGTTCGTCGCGCCAGCTGAGGATGGTGGATCGCTGAAGGTCGAGATTCCATCGGACAGCGAACGGTTGCAGTTGCTTGCACCGTTCCCGCGCTGGGACGGAAAGGATTTCACCCAGCTGCCTTTGTTGATTAAAACGAAGGGTAAAACAACCACAGACCATATCTCGCCGGCTGGGCCTTGGCTAAAGTTCAGGGGACATTTGGACAAGATCAGCGACAACATGTTCCTTGGTGCGACGAATGCCTTCTCGACTGAGCTTGGCAAGGGGGTGGATGTTCTTGCCGGCGAGTCCGGGTTGGCCATCGCCCAGATCGCCCGTCGGTACAAAGCCAAGGGAATTGGCTCTGCCGTTGTCGGCGACGAGAACTACGGGGAGGGGAGTAGCCGTGAGCATGCGGCGATGTCACCTCGCTTCCTCGGGGTCAAGGTCGTGCTGACCCGCAGCTTTGCTCGCATCCACGAGACGAACTTAAAAAAGCAGGGCGTGTTGGCGTTGAGTTTCGCGGACCCGAAGGACTATGACCAGATCGAGCAGCAGGACCGTATTAGTGTGACAGAGTTAAGCGAGCTGGCTCCGGGCAATCCAGTGAGTGTGACGGTTCACAAGCCCGATGGCAGGAGCGTGAAGATTCAGGCGAACCACAGCATGACCGCGCAGCAACTCGCCTGGTTCAAGGCCGGTTCGGCGTTGAATGCACTGAACTAACGAGATACCAATAGAGGACAGACCATGACAACTAAAGCTGCGAAGATTCTTTATACAAAAACTGATGAAGCACCAGCGCTGGCAACCTATTCGTTCCTCCCGATTGTCAGAGCCTTCACAAAGGCAGCCGGTGTATCCGTCGAATTGCGGGATATCTCCCTGGCGGGGCGAGTTATCGC
>JBHICF010000142.1:0-5665 GCA_046759485.1 Nitrospiraceae bacterium | reverse complement strand
ACCGGGATCACCACCTCGAGCATGTTGACGATCTCCCAACTCCGGATATCATCGACGACTTGGTAGTCCGCAATCACCACCACTTGGCCCCACAGCGGTTCTTCGCTCCAGCTGATGTAGGGGCGCTGGGCTTCCCACGACATGGCTTCCAGCCTGACTCCCTTCACATCAAGCGAGACATATTTTTTCAACACCTCGGCCGGATCGTTCGTCAAATCCCCACGGACTGCATGTCCATCACCCGACATGACAAGCAGAGCGACGAGGAGCACCAGGCTCACCTGCGTGCTCATCACCCATCGGCCATATCGTCGAGTCATGGTCAGTCTCATCTCCAGCCGACCCCTCCTCGCATCTGGCGCTCTGCCTCCTCTGACATTACCAGCATCCGAGCCCCACTCACATCACTTGATGCAGTTTCATCACGTTCGTCGATCCACGCTGACCCGGCTGGGTTCCGGAAAGGATGACGATCCGCTGCCCGCCCGAGACGATACCTTCCGCTTTCAACCGCTGCTCGGCTTCAACCACACGCTGCTCAGTCTGTGAGATAGACGGCATCGTATAGGGCAGCACTCCCCAATAGAGGGCCATGCGTTGCCGAACCGGTTCGAATGGCGTGAACGCGATAATCGGCGCGGTCGGCCGTTGCTTGGACAGGAGACGTGCGGTGGTTCCTGAGCCACTGAACGCCACGATCGCGCTGGCCCCGACCTCGGCCGCCGCTGACGAGGAGGCTTGACAGAGTGCCTCTACGGACGACCTCTCGTGGCGTTCGGAATTCTCCCGGGCGAGGATCCTAAGCTCAGGGGCTGCTTCCGCAGCCTTTACGATCCGATTCATGAAGTGGACCGCTTCGAGCGGATACTGCCCAACTGAGGTCTCTGCTGAGAGCATGACAGCGTCCGTCCCATCGAAGATCGCATTCGCAACATCTGAAGCTTCCGCCCTGGTCGGCCTAGGATATTGGGTCATCGATTCCAGCATCTGCGTCGCGGTGATCACGAGACGGCGACGACGGTTTGCTTCTCCAATAATTCGCTTTTGTAAGATGGGGACCGCTTCGGGCTCCATCTCGACACCAAGGTCTCCGCGCGCGATCATCACGCCGTCCGCGGAATCCAGAAGCGACTCGAGGCAGGTCACCGCCTCCGCCCGCTCAATTTTGGCTATGACCGGCGCATCGCCCCCACACTCCGCGATCCAAGCTTTCGCGGCCGCCACGTCTTCCGGTCGTCGGACGAACGACAGCGCGACATAATCCACGCCCTGCGCCACCCCGAATCGAATGTCCTCTCGATCCTTCTCCGTCAGCGTAGGGAGGCTAATCGAGGTGCCAGGAAGGTTGATGCCCTTATGCGAACGAATCCGCCCTCCCTTGACGACGGAGCACTCCACCACGTTCCCCGAGACCCGGGTGACGGCCAGCTCGATCAGACCATCATCAATGAGCACCTGTGCGGCGGGACGGATATCCTGAGCCAACCGGGCATAGCTGACTGGGATGTCAGTTGCATAACTAGGCGCAACAGAACGCGCGCCGAAATGGATGCCGCCACGAGGATCGAATGTCGAAGGCTCTCCAACGAGCCGGACGAGCTGATGCGGTGCAACCGTGATTCCCTCAGCTTGAAGCTGTCCGACACGAATTCTCGGTCCCTGGAGATCTTGAATGATCGCCACCGCGGCACGACGGCGACTGGCAGTTTCCCGCACCGCCTTGATTGCACGCCCATGTGACTCGTGCGAGCCATGGGAAAAATTGAGCCGCGCGGCGTCCATGCCACGTTCGATCAACTGCTCCAGAATCGAAGGCGACTCGCTGGATGGGCCGATCGTGCAGACAATCTTGGCTTTTCGCATTGTCCCCCGGCCTTACGCTTCCCTCTCCGTAGGGAGCGCACCCGGCCCTTTGAAGAGGGTGTCAACCGCGCAATCGCGCCAGATGGGTAGAGCCCAGACGGCGCATCGTGGCTAGAGAGTATGAGAGTGGGACTCGCGGGACTTCCCCTTGCCTATCGCCTCCTTCCAAATGGTCTAAAGCTGGCTCCCCTGGGAGGGTGTGCGACAGGACCACGCTCTGTCATAATTCTAGCAAACGACATCGAACGCCGCAACGCACGCCCCGTCTATCTCGGATGGCTGACGTTGACCATTTCAGCCGTCACGTGATAGATTGCGCCGCATTTTTCCCGGCCGGGCCGTCAGGCGTCATGAAGACTACCAATTCCAAACGCCTCTTCACTGAGGCCCTCCAGTACATCCCTGGCGGCGTCAACAGTCCCGTGCGTGCCTTCCGTTCTGTGGGTGGCCAACCTCTATTCATCAAGCGCGCGAAGGGGAGCCGTCTCTACGACGCAGACGGAAACAGTTACATCGACTATGTACTTTCCTGGGGACCGCTGATCCTGGGGCATGCCCATCTTCCGGTTGTCAAGGCCATCGCCCAGGCGGCCGCCCACGGGACGAGCTACGGTGCACCAACCGAGCTCGAGGTCCGACTCGCCAAAATGATCGCGGCGGCGGTGCCTTCGATGCAGGAGGTCCGCCTGGTGAGTTCAGGCACAGAAGCGGTGATGAGTGCGGTTCGTCTAGCCCGTGCGTATACGAAGCGAGATGCCGTCCTGAAGTTTGAAGGCTGCTATCACGGACATAGCGATTACCTCCTCGCAAAGGCCGGATCGGGACTCGCTACGCTTGGCATTCCAGAGTGTCCCGGCGTTCCAGCCGATTTCACGCGCCACACGTTCACCGCCCCTTACAACGACATCCGGACCGTCCAGCGCTTGATCGAGGAACATCGCGCGAGTCTGGCGTGTGTGATCGTCGAGCCAGTCGCGGGCAACATGGGCGTGGTACCCCCCGGACCGGAGTTTCTGCCAGCCCTCAGGGAACTCACCCGTACCCATAATATCCTGCTCATTTTTGACGAAGTGATCACGGGCTTTCGCGTTCACTATGGTGGCGCCCAGACGCTTTACGGGGTAAGGCCAGACCTCACCTGCCTCGGGAAAATTATCGGGGGTGGCCTACCTGTCGGTGCATACGGTGGTACGAGAGAAATCATGCAGCTGGTGGCGCCGGCGGGCCCCGTGTATCAGGCCGGCACGCTTTCCGGCAACCCGTTAGCGGTGACCGCTGGGATCAAAACCCTGGAAGGGCTACGAGCACCGGGGGTATACCAAAAGCTCGAGACTCGTGCTGCAGAGCTCTCGGAAGGTCTCGGGGCAGCTGCGAAGAAAGCAGGCGTGGCGTTGAGTCGAAATCGAGTGGGGTCGATGGTGGGGGCCTTTTTCAGCGAGAGGCCTGTCGTGGATTACTCATCAGCCAGGCAGTCCGACACACAGGCGTACGCGAGGTTCTTTCATCGCATGCTCGAGAAGGGCATTTATTTTGCCCCCTCTCAGTTTGAAGCCGCCTTTTGCTCGACCGCCCACACTGCCTCCGATATCGAACGCACGGTCATGAGCGCTCGGTCTGCGCTCCGGAATTCTTAGTCAACCGCTTCTCCCGTCTGACCGCGGACGCTCAGAAGCTGTGCGTCGTGCTAAGAACACGACGCGAACGTTGCTCACTCATCGTCCTCATCGTCAGCATCCAACGCTTCCTGTCGTTTCTGCTCTTCCATCGCGTTATGGAGGAGCATCCGAATAAACATGGAATACAGCGATCCCTTCTCCAAGGTCCCTCCAGGGGGAATTGCAATTTTCCCTTCCTTAATCATCTGGTCCAGCCACGCCTTCTGATCCGGCGCGATCAGGATCGGGATCTCAACCAGCCCAACCTTTCCGAACATATCCATGATACCAGCCCCCTTTGCGAGAACCATTGTTCTGGTCGTGTGAATTTCGACATTTCAGCACGCGCTTTTCCCCTTTGTCAACACTAGGATTCCCCCGCCACGAACCTCACGTGTGAGCTCAACACACCCCATTGACATCTTTGATCGCTCGGAGCATGCTGGGGACCGGAGAGGTCAACGACCTCCGATCCGAAAGGGGGTGAGCTGCGGGAACCATGACGCCACCGGACAAGCAGAGCCCGCTCCTGTGAGGCACTCTGAGGGTCACGCGTTGGCGGGAAGAGACCAGAACCGAAAAAGCGCATCGAACGCTCGGTGCCAGTAGGCACGACCGGACTCAGCTCCGGCCCATACGTAATCAGATGCGGGACATCGAGCAATCGCGCGATGTCCGGTTAGGTTTCAGGATTCTCGCCTTCTCTCATCCTCGTCACAGGAGCGGGCCTTTTTATTGCCGAGACCCTGCACTGTCAGCCACCTCGCCCCATAAAGAGAACCCATCCCAGCCAGCTGACACAGTTGCCGTCGCGTGTCGTAGGATCATTGATTTCAGGAGAAAAGGCGGAGCGCCCGAGTTGTTGAGAACCCTCGTCGAAGGGAATCGTCAGTGCTTGTCTTTGGGCGGTCCTTGCGCGAAGAGGAGCCACAGCAGGATCGCGAAGCCGATCCCGACCGCTGCGATGGCTACCCACGTGCCGAGCTTATCCATTACGTTTCCTGCGCCAGTTTCTCAGCGGAGGGGACTTGAGGGCTTTCACCAGCGAAGGAGGCATGCGCTTCATCTTCCCCTCCGGGGTGGTCGCAACTAGCGTCGCCGAGCCTTCGGCCACCAGACGGCCGCTGGACCGCTCCCGTATCACATGGGCAAAGGTGACTGATGCCTTCCCGCTGGAAGCCAGCCTGCTGACAATCGTAATGGTGTCTCCGTATCTGGCGGGGGAACGGTAGTTGACTTCTGCGTGGACGACCAGGAACTGGGTGCCTCGTTTGAGGATCTTCGCGACAGAAAGCCCGCGCGCTTCTAGGAAGTCGGTCCGAGCGCGCTCGAAGTATTTCAAATAGTTTGCGTAATACGCGACCCCGGCGCAGTCAGTGTCTTCGTAGTAAATGCGAATATCCATATATATAGGCACTAGGCCATCCGATGACCCCCAGCTCTCTGCCGGCCGGCAGAGGAATCGAAGCCTGCTGCCTGTCGCGCGTCGTCCCGACTCAAAGCGCTAGCGCCGGAAACTTTGGAAGCGATGCCTCGCTCACTCCCGTCAGCTTCATCACGATCTCGTACAGCTGTTGGAAGCGTTCCGGTTTCACGGGCTCAAAACCGCTCCCCATCACCGCCTGACCTGCAGCGTCCAACAATGGTTTCATCTTCGGCCACTGGGCCAGGTAGGCCTGCCCCATCTGATTCCCCAACTCCGCCAGCGTTCGGAATTGCGCGTGGAGCGGCAGTTTGTATTTCCCGTCCACATCGTCCAGGTAGCAAGCGCGGCACGTTTCCCGCAGCGCCTCGGGTAACTGCTCAACCTGCACATCCCAGGTCTTCATGCGATGCTGCTTGAATAACTGATGTTGCGCGAAGGCTGCGAGCGCACGGAGGAGCACGGCCATTGCGGCTTCGTAATGCCGATCCGTCTCAGCGCGTCGCCGCGCATGGGCGAGTAGATCGAGCGCGACTGCCTCCTTGACCGGCTGGGGGTCCAACACCAGCTTCTCCAAAAAGCCGGCATTCTGCTTCACAGCGGCGAGTACCCCTTTGAGGCCAGGGGGGCCACCCCATACTGAGGCCATCTCCAGCGCCTTGACCGACGTTTTAAGCTTGTCCCATGCGATACGGTACTGAAAGCGCTCCCACTGGCTATATCC
>JBHICF010000141.1:0-5701 GCA_046759485.1 Nitrospiraceae bacterium | reverse complement strand
GGATTCCCCATGACGTGCAGCATCTCATTTCTTTCGGCGTTTACGGTCTCGGGCTGCACCAAAGGATCCCCAGAGCAGTTTTCGGAAAATCCAGCCTCTCTCCCCGTCCGCATGGCGCACCTTGACCCACTTTCCCCTCTTTTCCAAAACAAGAAACGGTACGCCCATGTCGCTCCTAAAGAGAACAGGGTAATTTGTGCCGGGCCCCTTGCGAACATTGGCCCTATTCACTTTCACCACCGCAGCAGGCTTATGATCCGTCAAAGGGCCATAGATCCAGTCCTCAAATCCCTCGAAGTCTCGGACCTTCAGCCATTTGCCTTGTCGTTTCAGAACACGATACGGATAGTTTCTAGGCACAACCCAGATCTTCTCAAATCGTGTCCCTGGACCCGATCGGATGTTGGCCAACTTGACCTTCACGCGCACGATTTCTGCTGTGAGAGGTGCTTCTGCAAAGGCCAGCGACCCTGAAAGGCTTAGTACCAGAAACCAAATCCTGTAGCAGTCCCGGAGCCTTAGCTTTGCTCTTTTTTCCGTCAATTTGCCCGTAAAGGCACCCTCAACGGTCCCCCCTTGTCTTGCTTGCAGCATCCTTTCCCTCCTTCACTCCGTAGTCATTGTTGCAGTGAATTACGCCGAGGGGCATCCTTGGTGATACGCCGTGACGCCTCTACCATTTGATTGCAGCTGTCTCTGATCCCGGATATATCGCTTGACAATCTCTGTGGTCACTTTGTCACATACATTGCCCGCATTAACATCCGGCGCCCCAAAGATGACCATCCCAAAGCTTCCTGCGCAATTCCGGAAACTCCCGAAACAACACCTCTGCAGACGCCGCCTTGAAGCTGCCTACCAATCTTTCCCGGCGCCCACTCTGGCGGCGCCACCACAAACAAATATACGTGGTCGGGCATCGGTTCCAACTCGACAAACTCCAACCCATGGTGGAATGCAATCTCAAGAAAGACCTCTCTCAACCGCTTCTCGCAATAGCTCCCACCAACAGCGCTTTGCGATACCTCGGTACGCACATGTTTCCAGCAATCAGGGTCAACGTCTGCGCGATGAGCAGCTCGTATAGGAGGCTGCAGACGCAGAGAGTGAGTGAGACGATGTACACGACAGCCACGGAGGCGGTTGAAGATGCGGCCCTCGATTGAGTCCGTTCAGTCCCCATGGAGCTGACCTCTCACGACGACCATCACGGTCGTCTTGTTGGACCGAAAAGCTTGCCGCATGATGTCGACGGCAACTTGGGGCTGCATCTCGCCACAGATGAAAATGTCCACGACCACCGAACTATCATCCCGCCACGCATGGATGCTCGATATTCTATTACCGCACCCAAGCGAAAACGCCTACGTTACTCGTCTGAAAATCATTTACGTGCACTCCTACGAACCCCACCTGATAATTGGGTGTTCTTGACTACCTGTAAACCAGCATAGGTCTGTTTAGGCCTTCCATTTCATTTCCTCGGGTCTCACCGGCGTGTCCGGCGCGGCTCGCATTGGCCATCTCTAACGACGAACTCATGATTTTTCTAATAAGCCACGACGAGAGAGTGCTCTTTGAGAATAGGAACTTTAGTCACGCCGTTTTTCCATTGTCTTCCGTCCATCGGAACGCTAATCCCCGCCGGACCCAGATAATCATTATCCCGCTTGCTAACATTAACGCGGCCAGCAGAGCGAAGCTCCCCCATCGGGGATCACGAATGGCGTTTTCTAATTGATGTTCGAATACCGTTATCACAAAAATCCCCGGGCCCTTGCCAAGAAAAGTCCCCAACATGAAGTTAGTAAACCTAAGACGAGAAGCCCCCGCTACCATACTGGTAATAGAGAATGGAGCCATCGGAGTCACGCGGAGAGTGACCACAGCCATAAGACCGTGCCGCCTGACGATCTGCAAGACCCGACTTAGATTTGACCCCGCGATACGGTCTACAAGATCACGGCCAACCAAACAGCCCACACCGTAGTTCAGTGCCGCGCTCAGAAGGCATCCTGCCAAAGAATAGATAAAGCCAAGGACTGGACCAAAGGTGAAGGCCGTAGCAACGATCAGAAGAGTTACCGGAAACATCACCAGCCCGCCGACAAGATAGGCGGCTAGAACGACTATTGGCCCCGTCGGGTCTCCCTTGACACGAGCCGCCCAATGGGTCAGGGTTCTCAAATCGACCCAGTCGGCCAGCGGGGTCCAGAGCCATGCCGCTGCTATTGCCAAGAGCGCAGCTAGAACCAAGGCCGTACGACGGAACTGGTATTTTCGAGATTCCTGGATCTCTTCGGGAACAAATTCCTTGAGTAGTTTTTCAGCAGAATTGGCACGCTCCGCACCAACGACTCCCGAGCCCGGGATGATTTGGTCAATCCGTTCAGGCACTTTCACGTCCAAGGGTTGAAGAGTGCGTTCGCCACCGCGCAGAGCATCAATTGCTTTGGACAGGGAGTTCATGGAGTTGATCGCCTCGCCGATTTTATCCAGGGACGTTCCAAGGTGTTCGCTTAGTAGCCGGTTTCGAAACCGAATGATAGACTCGCGCGCCCGGGATCCAACATGATCCTCAATGGCAAGATCGCATTCACTATCTAGGCCCATGGAACGATTATTGAGGTTTGACGAACCAATGCGGACGAGCCTATCATCGATAACGCAAACCTTGGCATGAACACGAAGACACCCTTTTTTAAGCCCGGGCACAACCGGACAATAAACACGAAGCCGCCGGAAACGATCCGCATCTCTGAGCCGTCTTAGAAGACGTGCGCGGAGAACCCCCATCGTGCCCTCTTCCAGCCATCCGGTGGTTTGACAAGGAAGAACAATAACAATCTCAGGTCCGTCTTGCTCTCGTAGCCGATCGGCGAGTGCCTCACCGATTACGGCTGACGTAAAATATTGGTTCTCAATATAAATGTGCCGCCGCGCGGCTGAAATCATGTCGACCATCAAGGTTTCGATCTCACGTATCTCGGGTTTATCTTTATACGCCGCCTCAGTGCGTGAAATGGCTACCTCGATGTTGTCCAGATCTGGCACCAAATGCGCCGGCCAGGGATCATTCACATGGCGCGGAACTGCTGATGGCATGGTCCCGGAAGCGCGTCTCCACCGCTCGCGGGCCAGGTCGCCAAGAGCCCTAGCAGCATCCCCATCGACCACTAACTGAACATTGTGGTAAGGTCGGTAAGCCCGGTCACCTGGGTCGACTCTCCGGGGATCCTCGGCCAAGTGCTCGGAGGTATCCCATCGGCACCTGGACAGGTCGAGACCTCCAACAAAAGCAACTGCGTCATCCACAACAACAATCTTTTGATGATGGGACGCTCCAACAGGGTGATTCCCATCCCACTGAAAGTGCAACCGCCGATGATTTTTCCGGCCCAGCTTGATAGCGGAAAGTAGTTGGCGATCCACAGCACAGGTCATAGACAAATCCCACGCAAGAACATATACGTTGAGACCGTGCTGCCGGGTTACTAACGTATTCAGAAGCGGGCCCAGTTCCGCATGGAGATCTCGCTGTTCTTGATCCCGTAAAAGGCGAATCCGGCCGTCGATGTCCCACCCAATGACATAAATGGAATGTTTGGCTCGCTCAACGGCGCGGGCGAAAGCCTCAAAATAAGAGGCGCCGTCAATCAGAAAGGAAGCACGGTGCGCCGTAGCAATCTGCCAACAATTACGGCCTTTGATGCAAACAGGATTTCTTACAATCACTTTCTTCACCAGCGATCCACTGCTCTTTTAACCCCATAGCTGTATCCTGCTTTTGTGGCGGAGCAATCGCTTTCGAACCCAGGCCGAATTTACTCCGAAAACCTCACATATATTCTCGAAGGTGCCTGACATCTAAGACCATGCTCAATTTAGAGACGTTGATCACCCTTAGCTGCCCTTGAGCGTCTCTCTCGTTGCCGGTGCAGTATCTCTTCTCGGGCGGAAGCTGGATTTATCCCCATAACCTGGCAGATGTTTGCGAAGGAGAAAATGCAATCGCTTCCCGGGTCAAGAATCCACTCCTTGGCATCCCGAGAAAGTCTCTTAATTTCCCCTTTATCGCTTTCGCCGATAAGACTTTTTCCCGACAGACAGTGAATAGCCTCTTCCAAGACAGCGATCATCAGCTTCTTTTCCGGTTGCAGAGGACTACTCTCGCAATGGACCTGGAAAAACTTGTGCGGTACGCTAGGGTCGGGCTGCAATATGGCTGCTACCATCTTTTCCACAAAGATTTCCGCCCTGTGACTCGTCGAAGACAATGAATTATCTCCCGTTCTATGAGATCTGAATCAAAATCTTCCAGGTACTCAAGTACGAGATTAAAATAAACTTCGAGGCAATAAATGTTATTCCATCTTAATGTGGTTCCACTCTGCTACCCTTCTTGTGTCCTCTTTGGTGCATCCTCGAAATTCAAAGCATCGAATTTGGCATGTACACAGCGGGCACCGCAGCTTGGCCGGCGTCAACTTCACCGGTTGCTCAGATGGGCTGAGCTCGAATCTGAACTCTTTCACCTGGCAGCGGTGGCCTTCACAGTAACACTTGACCCAACCTCTAGTTCTTCCTGGAATAATAAGAGGCCTAATACCAGGGAAGTTACGATGAGAAGGTGGTAACTGTCCTAAATCAACAAGCAGCCCGCCGTTATCCAGTCTTCTTATGTATTCAGCTGACATATTCGCTTGTACGCTTTGGCGTGCTAGCTCTGGTCTTCTTCTTTTCTTTTGATTTCGTGGGGAAATAAAAACTCTTGCCCGGCTTCTCCAAAGTCTACCAGTATCAGTCTTCTCCCCCTACTCTCGGTGGTCATTATATAAGTCCCCTCTCTAGGCAGTAGAGAGCCGCGTCGTCGGGATCGGATCGGGCTAGTGGTTATTATCTTTTCTCCGTGTTTCATGGTCGTAGGTCTTCCCAGCCACGATAGCTCTGTTGGAAACAATCCAAGATCGCACGCTCAAAAGAGCTGAAGCCTTTCCGGATTAACCACTCATTGTGGGCTCCTAGATGGTTTCGTTCCTTCCTAATACCTTTTCGTTAGAAGACATTGTTCGTCATCCGCATCATTGGTTAAAGTCTACCGCACACTGATGGATGACAGATCGACCAGGATAGAGTAAACCCGGAGCCCTCCTCTCAATGCCTTTGTGCAACGTGTTTAACGACCAAAACATTGTGCCTTACAGGTGCCTTTTTAGAATGGGTAAAAAGCAGTTCCTTATAACCGAAAGGCCTCAACAAACTTTCCCGGCAGCAGGATGTCACAAACACGCTAACGAGGGATCTTAAGGGGAAGAAAGAGTGTAGTATCTCCTCGATGCGCCAGGAATAGCGTTCCTTTCCCCTTTTTGATCTTTGCAATCGCCTTTCGGTAGTCCTCAAGGCTGCGAATGGGCTTACGGTCGATCTGTAAAATGACATCCTTGCTACGAAACCCCGCAGCATCAGCAGGGCTCCCCGGCTTAACAAAGGTGATCACCACTCCCTCTGGCCGATCCAACCCCAGGCTCTCTGCAATCTGCGGTGTGACTCGCTGGACGGTCAGCCCGAGAGCGTCTCTTCTCGTGGTGGAAGCCACCACTTCCTCCTCTTTCCGCTCACCGATCGTAACTATCAGCTCCACCTTTTTGCCGTCCCGCAGTAACTTAACGCGCACCTTTTTACCCACGTGAGCCCGCGCCAC
>JBHICF010000140.1:0-5703 GCA_046759485.1 Nitrospiraceae bacterium | reverse complement strand
CGAAGACTGCGGGTCAGGAAGGCGACGCCAGGGGTTGGCATGGGACCGACCAACAGCACATCGACGCCCATGGAGCAAATCCCTGAGGTGAGCGCGGATTCCAGCATATAGCCGGAGAGCCTCGTGTCTTTGCCGATGACGATCTGATGACGTCCCGACCGGCGCTTGAAGATGTAGGCGGCCGCGCGGCCCAGCTTCATCGCCGTCTCGCTGGTCATCGGTTCAAGGTTTGCAACGCCTCGTACGCCGTCGGTGCCAAATAGTTTGCGCATGTCTCTCCCGTTTCAGCTGAAGTTCGGCTGCCGTGTGATGGCGTGGGCCATCTTGGCCACGTCACGCATTTCTTTGACGTCGTGCGCTCGCACCATGGTCGCTCCGTGCAGAATGGCCACTGCAACTGCGGCTGCCGTTCCTAGCAGCCGGTCTGCGACAGGGCGTTCCAGTGTTTCTCCGATGAAGGCTTTTCGCGAGACCCCCACCAGTACGGGCAACCCCAGGGACAGTAACTCATGCAGATGCGCGAGCAGTTGCAGGTTGTGCGCCGGCGTCTTTCCAAATCCAATTCCCGGGTCGACGATGATGTGGTCCTGAGAAATACCCGCGGCAACAGCCACGCGTAGGCGCTCCTCAAGAAACTGTCGGACTTCTCGAACAACGTCGCCATAGTGCGGAGCATGCTGCATGGTCTTCGGGGTGCCTTGCATATGCATCAGGACCAGGCCGGCCTGTTCCTGCGACACCACTGTTCCCATGTCAGGGTCAAAGCGGAGCGCACTGATATCATTGATCGTCGCAGCCCCGGCATCGAGGGCTCGCTTGGCGACCACCGCCTTGGTGGTATCGACTGAGATCGGGATAGAGGTACGTCGGCACAACTCCCTCACCACCGGGATCAGTCGGCGGATTTCCTCGTCGGGCGATACCGGATCCGAACCTGGGCGAGATGATTCGGCCCCGACATCGATCAGATCCGCCCCCTGCTCTACCATCTCGATCCCATGGTCGACCGCCGCCTTCGGGTCGAGGTAGCGGCCACCGTCAGAAAAGGAATCAGGCGTCACGTTGAGCACGCCCATCACCAGCGGACCCCGATCAAGCCTCAACTCGTGACCGCGAAAGCGGATCACTTCGGAGGAAGGTATCGACGTGCTAATCATAGGCTGATGGATCGGAAGTGAGTGAGGAATGAAGCCCACCCTTATCGGGCATGGAATTCAGGGATTACGCCTAGGCAGTCTGTGTCAGTGGCCCTTTGTGCATACCAATGATCTGGTCGATCTCAGACGACTCGAGCACCTCCTTTTCCAAGAGTGCTTCCGCCAGGGCCTTGAGCGATTTCATATTGTCGGTGAGCAAGTTTTTGGTTCGGTTATAGTTCTCCGTGATCAGGCGCTTCACTTCTTGGTCAATATCGATGGCGACCTGCTCACTGAAATCACGGTGGGTCGCAATCTCACGTCCCAGGAAGATCTCTTCATTCTTTTTGCCGAACGTGAGCGGGCCGAGCTTCTCGCTCATGCCCCACTCGCAGACCATTTTCCGGGCAAGATCCGTCGCTCGCTCGAGGTCGTTGCCCGCTCCCGTGGTGATGTGCTTGAGCACCAATTCCTCCGCCACGCGGCCGCCCATCAGAATGGCAAGTGTGTCGTAGAGGAAGTCCTTCGAATAGTTATGCCGGTCGTCGGTGGGAAGCTGCATGGTCACGCCCAAGGCGCGACCTCGCGGTATGATCGTGACCTTGTGCACTGGATCCGTGCCTGGCAGCAATTTGGCCATCAAAGCGTGGCCCGCTTCGTGGTACGCGGTGACTCGCTTCTCCTCATCGGTGAGGACCATACTCTTGCGCTCGGCCCCCATCAGGACCTTGTCCTTCGCGGTTTCGAAATCGGCCGTTTCGACTTCTTTCTTGTTCTGTCTCGCCGCCCACAACGCGGCTTCGTTGACCAGGTTTTCTAAGTCCGCTCCTGAAAAGCCAGGGGTGCCTCGCGCGATCTTCTGAAGTTCGACATCGACCGCCACGGGGACCTTCTTGGTGTGGACCTTGAGAATTTCCGCTCGGCCCCTGACATCTGGTCGATTGACGATGACTTGGCGATCGAAGCGTCCGGGACGTAGGAGCGCGGGGTCGAGCACGTCTGGCCGATTGGTTGCGGCGATGAGGATGACGCCCTCGGTGGTGTCAAACCCGTCCATCTCGACCAAGAGCTGGTTCAAAGTCTGCTCGCGCTCGTCGTGCCCGCCACCAAGGCCCGCCCCACGCAAGCGGCCCACGGCATCAATTTCGTCGATGAAGATGATGCAGGGTGCGTGCTTTTTTCCCTGCTCAAAGAGGTCCCTCACCCGGGAGGCCCCGACACCCACGAACATTTCCACAAAGTCTGAGCCGCTAATGCTGAAAAATGGCACGCCCGCTTCTCCAGCGATGGCTTTCGCGAGCAAGGTCTTGCCGGTTCCCGGCGGTCCCACGATGAGCACCCCTTTCGGAATGCGGCCACCTAGTTTCTGGAATCTTCGCGGGTCCTTCAGAAACTCGATGATCTCTTCGACTTCGTCTTTGGCTTCATCGATCCCGGCCACGTCCGCAAACGTGATTCTCTTGCGCTCCTCTGTCAGCATTCGGGCTCGGCTCTTTCCGAACGAAAGGGCTTTGTTCCCGCCAATCTGCATTTGACGCATGAGGAAGAACCAGAGGCCCAAAAATAGAATGAAGGGACCCCAGGTGACGAGCACCGTGATGTACCAGGGGCTGTCGTCCGGGGGCTTCGCTTCGATCTGGACACGTCGCTCGCGGAGGACTTTGACGAGATCGGGGTAGTCGGCTGAGTAGGTGCGAATTCTGGTGCCGTCTTTCAGCACGGCGCTAATGTCGTTGGCCTTAATAGTGACTCTGGACACTTCTCCCTTATCCAGGTGGGCCATGAACTCGCTGAAGATGACCTTGTCCTCGGGAGCCTGCGTCTGGACGCTGAACAAGTTGAACAGCAGAATCATGAAGAGTCCGACGACGACCCAGAACAGCAGGTTCTTAACGCGTGCGTTCATTCACGTTCCTCCACTACCTTCCTCCACTACCCTGCACCACCGAAGGGTGCGAAAGATAACGACGAATTCTAGCACAGCTTACTGGGGACTGACAACAACATCACAGAGTTACTACCGGCCCTCGTCTTCGTCGACATCGACCTTGTCCAGCACAGCCAAGTAAGGCAGATTACGGTACTTTTGGCGGTAATCCAGCCCGTAACCCACTACGTACTGGTTAGGAATTTCAAACCCGACGTAATGAAGTGGGACATTGACCTTCCGCCGCTGCGGCTTACTCAGCAAAGTGCAGACCCGGATGGATCGCGGCTTATCTTTCGCCAGCGTCTTCACCAAGTACTGCACGGTCAAGCCGGAGTCCACGATATCCTCGACCAATAACACGTCCCGTCCGCGGATGTTCTCGGTGAGCTTGGTGACGATCTTGACTCTGCCGGATGGCTTTGCTTTGAAGCCGTAGCTGGCCACAACCAAGAAATCGACGCGTAGAGGAGTTCGGATCGCGCGGGCCAAGTCCGCATAGAACGCATAGGCGCCTTTTAGAATCCCTACTAGGATGAGGTCCTTTTCGGCATAGTCAGCCATGATCTGGCGACTCAGCTCTTTGATGCGGGTACGCATCGCCTCTTGAGTCACAATGGGTCGTCCGAAGATGCGGTCCATGGTCGCTCCGTCCTCTTCAGTTCCCGGAACTCGGTGCCGCCTCGACAAGTTCGGCGATAATCATCCGTGTGGTTGCGGAAGTGGCTCCAAACCTCTGATCGACACGATGACCGACGATCCAAAGAATCCCCTCCGGTGCCACCAGCAAGGGCACTCGTCGTCGGACCGGTCGTGGCAATTTGATATCGGAAAAATAATCCTGCAATTTCTTCTGATGCCCCCCCATCCCTACCGGCTGAAATGCATCGCCCGGCATCCAGGATCGGACTGTCAGATCCAGCGTAAAACGGTCGGCATCCAATAACGCGTGCGTTGGCGAGGGTCTCCGATCGGTGGGGCAATCAGTCGAGGAGGAGGTACCGTACCGTAGACGAATCACTTGATCCGTCGGAGGCCAGTTCAGTGAGCATGGTAACAAGTTGCTCATCGCGATGCTTAATGACGGGTAGCCTGCCAGGCCTCCTAGGGCAGACCCACGCTCAGATGCACGTGGTCGAAGTCGGATCTTGAGATACTCCCTCGAGATCGTCAGCCCGTGGACGCTAATGGCGCTCCCCGACCGACCATGCACGACTCGGCTCAGGAGGTCGGCCACTGCGCGGAAGCTCGGCCCGTTGGTCTTTCCGCTCATCCGTCGAATCAGCATTCGCAAGGCACGACGCTGCAGGGCCAAAGGGAGAGCCAGGAGCTGACCTCGATCTAAGCTTAGACTGCCATCGGCCTCGTTCCGTACGAGCCGCGCCAGCTTCTCCACCACAAACTGCTCAAGGCAGAGGTCTTCTTCTCGAAGAATTTCCGCTTGGCGCTGTAACACATGTCGGATGTTGGGGTTGAACCGCTCGAGCGCCGGCAATAGTTCGTGGCGGACTCGATTGCGCAGGTACACGGGTTTGGCGTTACTTGAATCCTCCCGGAAGGAGAGTCCCTGTGTCCGGAGGTAGGCCAGAAGGTCGGTCCGACTGAGGTCTAGAAGGGGACGAATGAAGAGTGTTCCTCGAACTGGCGGAATTCCGGCGAGCCCCGCAGTCCCTGAGCCACGAAGCATCCACATCAGCAGTGTTTCCGCCTGATCGTCAGCAGTATGACCGAGCGCGACTCTATCCGCACCAAGGTCAGCCGCCACGCGGCTGAAGATCGCGTATCGTGCTTCGCGTGCGCGCTCCTGGAGAGATCGTCTGTCCTTCCGACCGGGCCGTAGGGTGAGATCGGCCTGTTCACATACAAATCGGAGGCCGAGCTGCCTGGACAGCTTTGACACAAAGGTTGCGTCTTCCCGTGCCTCTTTGCCGCGCAATCCGTGATCGACATGCAAGACGGTCAGGGTCAATGCCCAGGGCTCGGCCAAGGAGGACATGAGAGACAGCAATGCCACCGAATCGGCCCCGCCCGAGACCGCAACCAGGACATGGTTTCCAGGTTTAAGGAGGTCATGCGCCCGAATCGCCGCGACCACACGTCGCGCGATACTCGGAGTTCTCCGTGATTGCTGAACCTGCGTGGTCATAGACCTACCATTTCACGCGTCGCTGACAGGCTGCGATTCAGTTTTCAAGACGTCGCGTGCCAAACGCACGTCGAGGTCGATCCGTGCCGACAACTCTTCCGCTGTGTCGAAGACCAGGTCTCCGCGAAGCCGCTCCACGAACTCGATGGCGATCTCTTTACCATAGAGGTTGGGCTGCTCATCTAGGATATGAACCTCCACGAGCCGCTCCCCAGTCCCAAAGGTGGGTCGTGAACCGATGTAGGATACCGATTCGAGAACCGATTCGTTCCAGTACGCCCTGGACACATAGACGCCATCAGCAGGAATGACGCGTTCTGGAGGTAGCTTGAGATTCGCCGTCGGCCATCCCAGTCCTTGGCCCCGGCGGGCGCCCTGGATGACAGGGCCACTCAGGCGGTAAGGACGGCCTAAGCACCGCGAGGCTTCCCTGACGTCTCCTGCCTGGACCAATGACCGAATCCGCGTTGAACTGACCACCTGGCCGTCAACCC
>JBHICF010000139.1:0-5714 GCA_046759485.1 Nitrospiraceae bacterium | reverse complement strand
CACCGGAACGGGTCGTGGCCCTCCTCAATCGCTATCTGGCCACCATGGTCACGATTATCAAGTAGTACCAAGGCACCATTGATGAGTTCATTGGCGACGCGATCTTCGTCCTCTTTGGGGCACCCGTCTGGCAGGAGGACGATGCGCAACGGGCGGTGGCCTGCGCCGTGGCGATGCAGGTGGCCATGGCCGCGGTCAATGCACAGAACAGAGAGGAGGGCCTGCCCGAGGTGGAAATGGGCATTGGGGTGCACACGGGCCAAGTGGTGGTGGGGAATATCGGCTCGGCCGAACGCATGAAGTACGGGGTGGTGGGCAGTCATGTCAACCTCACCTCCCGCATCCAGTCCTTCACCCTAGGCGGCCAGGTCCTGATCTCCGAACCGACACGAAAAGAAGTGGAGTCCATCCTCAAGATTGGAAACCAGATGGAGGTTAAAGCCAAGGGATTTGACCAGCCCATCCCCCTGAGCGAGGTCCGAGGCATTCGCGGGCGGCACAATCTCTCTCTGCCGGAGAACGCCGCGCGCAATCGGGAAATGTCGTCTGAGTCGGCTGGTGAGGCAAGTGATTGAGTTTGTGGTGCGCCCAAGAGGATTCGAACCTCTGACCTGCTGATTACCTATCAGATCTCCTTGACTAAGCCCAATAAAATCACATGCCTTGAGTAGCCTGCTACCAGAATGCTACCAAGTTTAGCCTTAGCAGATCCTTCAAGAGGTTTAGCGGGTGGCGAGGCGGACCAGGCGGGCCTCTTTATCGAAGAGGGCCGTGGCCGCAGCGATGGTGACGGTGGATGATACCGCTATCACCGAGTCATAAGGGTGGTCCGTTGAAGGCTCCGAGGAATATTGAACTCCTGACCTGCTGATTACGGATTCTCCACCAGACCAACCTGAGCACGAGGTGTGCCTAGATGCTCCCGGTGGGGGGTGTTCTGGGAGTAGCGTGGTAGGAAACCGGCGAGGGCGAGTCGGCTCCGCCGTCTCGCGGTGGACCGATCCGTACACCTGAAAGGCCGCCACAACACGCCCAAGCAGCCTTACGTAATCTTTAGAAGAGTCTGTTGTCTACGGCCAGATGTCTAGATGAATTTTGAGTGCATCTACAGCGGCGGACAGGTATTGATTTGGGAGCGTTCCTATAAAGTCACCTACCAAGTTCTGGTCAATCGTTATAACCTGTTCTAATTTAATTAGCGAATCTTTACTAAGCCCCGCAACTCCTCGCGGCACAAAGCATTGATAGCGGCGGCGCGGTTGTCCTTTGTGGCTGGTGACCGGGGCTACCGTTACAGTTCCAGCCTTCATATTATTTGCGTTGTTGGAGAGGACAAGTGCGGGCCTTTTTCCCGCTTGGACCCTTCCTTTTCCTCTTGGGTCATCAAGGTTAATCCAATATATCTCCCCTCTTTTCGGATAATCACTCATCCCATGTCTTTAACCCTGCAGCTTGCCACGCTTTAATTTCCTTTTTCCGCTCCTCCCTGGTAGCAGCGTATTCTTCGAGCAACTCTTGATGCAATTTTTCCCTCTCAATCTGCTCTAGTTTTTCTCTAATCGCAGAGGACACAAAGGCACTCTGTTTCCTTGGTGCAACAAGGGATGCGAGTTTGATCTTTAGATCTCGTGCTATAGTGAAATTCACCCTTACTACGTTAATCATTGGAATGCCCCCCCCTTTAAGGGTTTACACGTTTAACGGTATATCAGGGGTTACGCCTAATTCGCTTTTGTTTTCAATTAGTTACAAGCTAAATATACATACACCTACTACTCATAATATACTAAGAATATACGCACCTATATGGTGCTTGTCAAGAGATATTTTATATACGTCGTATAAGTGTGTGCAATAAGTATGCCACTCTGTTACTGCTTTCTTAGTAAATAACACCGAGAAACTCATAAACTGTTTATCTCTCCTCGACTCAGCCCAATAAAATCAAATGCTTTAGTAGGCCGCCACCAGAATGCTACCAAGATGATCCTTGCCATATCCTTCAAAAAGGCCCCCGGACATACTCGCACGGGATTAAGGCGTTGATCAAATCAATGAGGGTATTCTGGCCAAATATCGGCCATTTGTCGGCCACGGTTATTGCCGGCTCCGCAAATACTAAAATGGTGTAAATCTTACCCGGTGGCGAGGCGGACCAGGCGGGCCTCTTTATCGAAGAGGGCCGTGGCCGCAGCAATTGTAACGGTCGAAAAGAGCAGGAGCATTCCGATGTTGGAGGCCAGGGCAAAGTCCGGCCCCAGGGCCGTCCCGGGGACTCCCGGGAGGAGGGCGTGCTTGAAGAGATCGATCCCGTAGGCGAGTGGATTGGCGTAGATGACCCACTGCAGCCCAGCCGGCAACAGCTTCACCGGATAGAGCCCACCACTCAGAAAGAACATCGGAAAGACGACAAACGGAAGGAAGGTTCCTGACACCTTTTCGGCACTGACACCTTTTGGGCATCCAAAGAGTTTTGATCAGCCTGCGTTGGCCCTATTCGGGACACTCCCTAACCGAAAAGCCACCGTGATTATCACCGCTTAAAAGCTGGGATTCCCCGTCACGGACAACGTCTAAGATACAAACAAAACCATCATTCAGAGACGCTTCAATAAACAAAACACTCATCGCGTTACTTTTCTTTCCCAGCTCTGCAAAGGAGATTGTAAACGTGGAAAATTCAGATTGTGTACCCGAGAAATGAAGTTCTCCGATCTTTCCGTCGAGGAACTCGCCGTGAGCGTTTAGCGGCTGCACGAACACGCCTACATCGATGGCATTCTTGAATTTCCAGGTAACCGTAAACGGTCTCGTGTCAAATTGTGTTACGAAGCTGATACCGCCACCCCTAGATGATAAAACAAACATCCGGCGACCGGTTAGGGGACGCTGGTATATCGGCAGGCCTGAGACTTCACCGACCCTGACAAGATTCATGGCACCCGTTGGGGTTTGGTTATTTAGATCCGCGGGAGTGATGCTACCGATGTCACCGGCGGTGGCCACGACAAGCGAGATGGGGCGCGGACTAATTGTGGGGTCTGTGGAAATCGTAGTCGACGTGACGTCCAGAGCTATCTGTGTTGTGGCGGGCCCGTTGTTCGGGATCAGGGCTGACGTAAAGGCAAGCTTTCCGGTCCTGCCATCGAACAGGGCTGCCACCAGGGTTCGAGCTTGGCGCGTGAAGTTGGATTTGACTGTGACGGTGAGTGTGGTTGCTTGACCTCCGGCGATCGTAGTTGGGGTCACATTGGTGACCGCGTACCAATCATTGACCTTGCCGGCGACGGCGCCCTCTTCGAGCCCCAGACGGCCCTGGAAGACCAGGACATAAGCCCCCACCTCGGCGGGTGGGGTGAAATTCAGGGTCCCGCTCGTGGCCCCGGGGCCTAGGTTCAGATTGAAAGAGGCGCCTGCCACAGGGCTGCGGACGTCGCTGAAGTTGTCGGCATACAGGGTGAAAGTCCCATCCATCGCCTCAGCGGATGTATTCGTAATGGTTAAGGTCTGGTCAGGAGGCGTGGCACCGGCGCTCACCGTGAAATCCAAGGTCCCTCGAAAGAAATAGTCGAGGAGGGCCGCCGAGTAGCCAACAGCGCGGGGGAGGAGCGCCGCCGCGGAATCTTGGTACACCTGCCTCGTGAGGATCAATGCCTCATCCATTGGCTGGCCCAATTCCGCTTTGACAGGCTCGTAGAGGGCTGACTCTGCCACAAAGTGGCGAATCGTCTCGCCATCGCGAACTTTCTCGAAGTACCGTCGTACTCCCTGCCCTTCCGGCTCGAAGAAGTCCGCCCCGAGGCTTGCCCGGCGCGGCAGGCCAAAACCCGAAAAGATTGTGTCGTCACTCAGGAAGTTCCCGTTGGTGTACTCCGCGATCCCGATATTCGGGAGTTCGAGGGCTTCCGGAAGCTCCTCCCCAAAGATATCCGTGTCGATCAGGCGTGCAATCGGGACCGGCGCTCGCGCGTCGGCGGGTGGAGTAACCTGATCAAAAATTGAGACGGGTGGACGCACCGGATCCCGGTTTAAAAAGCTCTCAAACAAGCTTCGCCTCGGTGAATTGACAGGTGCCCTCCGTAGCCGTTCCACGTGTTTCTCGTAGCCGTCAGAATCAAGAAGCGGGAGATGGGGATCGTTGCGCACATGGCCCGGCACGGAGGCATCCTGAACCAGATGGGTGAGATGCCCTAGGGTCTCGAACATCTCACCAAAGGCTGCGGCCCGCTCGTCCCTCGTGGCGCTGATCAAGGCAAGCCGATACCGCTCGCGTGCGTCCTGCCACGACGCATTCTCCCCACCCACCTGAACCGGAAACGGAATTAAGACCGTTGAGGTGTTCTGCTCAGGGTTCTGCTGCCACAGCACCGAGGACTGGCCGAGCTGGACCCCACCGACCCGAAGCCCTGCCTGGTCCCAGGGCCGGAGGGGATTGTGGAAGTGGTTAAGGACACGAAGAGCTGGCAGGTCTTCAGATTCCGCGCCGTCGCCAATTAGATCTGTCACGCTTCTCAGCACTGGCCGAATCCGCCCCGGGAAGGTTTCTCTGATGCCATCAGGCAGACCCAGCTCGCCTTTCAGAAACTGATCGACGGAGGAGACCGAGGACTGGCCCGCTCGCCCGGCGATCTCCCGGTGTGTTCCTAGTTCGTAGGCATGGAGGACCGGGCTGCCGCTGACCAACAGCAACAACCCGGCGATACTAGTCGCTTTCCTCATGCTTTCGCCTCGTTAATTGCGGAAGCCAAGATAAGCGCGCTCCTTGTTCACGGCCTCGTCTAAGCGCTTCGTCTGGTCTGGCGGGACAAGGGACATCCCGGCCCAGCTCCGACTGTCATAAAACCTCAGCCGCTCTCCGCGCGTCTTCAGGGGCACCAACTCGATCACGATGCCGTCCTTGGCCAATATCTCGGCCGCCGAGAGCTCCTTCCACTCGGGAGGCATTTTCTCCCAGTCCCGGATCCTCCACCGGCCGTAGCCTGGCTTGAAGATGACGAACTCTCCTCCGATCTTTTTCCATGGGAGAAGCGTAAAGGTTGAGCGCGCCTCGATGACGAAACGCCCATCCGGCCCGGTCACTACTTCTTCGGAGTCGTAGTACTTCCCACCTGCCCAACCCCCCAAGCTGGCTTGGTATTGAATCCAATACGCGAGGACGACAACACCTTCTAGCGGTTTCCCCGTTTCCGCATCTACGATTTTTGTCTTCCAAGGGCCAGCCGGCTGTCCCGTGCATGACATTCCAAACACACTGAGGGTGAGGATGACCGCAAAAAGCAGAACTTCGCGCATCATACGTCGCATGCCTTCCTCAGAACATCCGGAGCCGCCAGATTCCATCTTCATCCACGCTGAACCGGATCTCAAAGGACTTGGTAACACCAGTATCATTGCGTACCATCTCGTAGAAAGCTTCTTGGTCCCCTACCTCATCCAATGTGAGGTCAGTCAGGATGGTATCGATGCTCCCTAGTGTCGCCGACAGGGCTTCGAAGAGCGCTTCATACCGGGATCGTGATCGAAGGGCAATATGGCTAAGCGCACCAGGAATGTCTCCTGCGCGTAAGGCATCCTTCATCCCAGTCCACTTTGCCTCGAGGAGAGAGTCGAGGGCAGCTTGGTCGTAGACTTGAACAACGGCACTGGCAGTATGTTGATTCCCGTCGACATCGGTGAGCGTGACCGTCGGGAAGAAGAGACCAGGTTGAGTGTAG
>JBHICF010000138.1:0-5763 GCA_046759485.1 Nitrospiraceae bacterium | reverse complement strand
CTGAGCAGCCAGCGTCAGGGCCCATTCAACAACGAGGCCCGCCGCCATGAGTACTGGTACGACCAGGATGACCCGGCTCCGTCGAGCAGGTGGTGGACAGAGGCCGAGAGCCTGACAAAACCCAACTCCAGCGGGCCGGAACAGATTTCGACGGGCGAGAATGAGGAATGGCAGGTACACCACTGGCATCGCGAGGGCCCTCATCCACAGGGCCTCCTTCTGAAGGAATACCAACACCATGATAATCAGGATTGCCGCGGCTGCTCCTCTGATCAGCACGTGGGCGCCAACCCGACCTGGCCAATCCGGGGGTAGCGCGGCATCACCAATCTTGATCGCGTGGGGCTCATTCCTGCGGATGAACAGCCAGAGCGCCAGGACAATGCCTGTACCAGAGATCAGCAGGTCCAGAGTCAGCAGCTCACGTGTTCGCTCAAGAAGATACCCACCACGGGCGGAGAGAGCCTGTTCGGTCACCGAGTATAAGGGTTGGTCGCCGGTGCGCTGCGCTAGTCGGATCGCGAGTTGATCATAAAACCAACCACTCGGAAGTGCTTCGGCCAATTCCGCTTGCAACAGAAGTGCTTCATCGGGATTCGGCGTAGGATCCAGATACGCTGTCCGAAGAAGACGTGCAAAAGTCGGGAATGGCTCCGAACGCTGCTCCCACTGCCCCACACGCGACTGCACCTCCGGCAGCTGACCGTATTCCGCTTGGAGGATCGCCAAGTGCACTTCGGAACGCGGATCCGCCGACCGTGCAGCAAGTTCGCGATACCAGATGATCGCCTGCTCAAGTTCGTTCCCCCCGGCTGTGACCACGTGCAGAAGCCATTGCTCCCACTCGCCTGTTTGAGCAATGGCGTACTCCTGATCCATGGTCCGTCCAATGAGGTGCTCGAGTGCGTCTTCGGGATACGACACTCGATCCAGAGGAGGGATGGTGATCTGGAACCAGCCCAAAAAGGCGATGCCCGAAAGGACGATCAGCAGGGAGAAGGTCGTCACTACCGGGGAGAACCGTCGCGCGGGTTTGCTGGGAGGAGACAGTTCTTCAGGAGCGGGTAGTTGGGAGTTGTCTAACACGGTGGGCTCGAGCGGGCCACAGTATATCACTCAGGTGGGGACTGAGCCAGTAGCGAGTTCACCCATGCTCCGGTATACTACGGCCTCCTTCTCGTGAAGGTGTGCCGCCCTTGGAAGCCCCTGAGCGCTGGAATCATTCCTGCGAGATCACGCCATGGCCGAGCCAATCGGTGAACTGAACCCCCCCCGACGCCTGCTCTTGGGTCCTGGCCCAAGCATGGTGCATCCGCGTGTACTGCGGGCCATGGCTGTCCCACTCGTTGGCCATCTGGATCCGGCGTTTCTCACAATCATGAATGAGATTCAGCGCATGCTGAGGACTGTCTTTGCCACGGATAACCCTTTTACCATCGCCGTGTCCGGGACTGGATCAGCGGGCATGGAAGCCGTGGTGGTGAATCTAGTCGAACCTGGTGATGCGGTTGTGGTGGGAGTCAACGGCATCTTCGGAAACCGGATTTGCACGATGGTGGAACGCTGTGGGGGCAAACCGGTTCGGGTGGAAGCTGCGTGGGGAGAGATCGTGGAGCCAGAGATGATCAGGCAGGCGTTGATGCGATCCGGCCCCATTAAAGCTGTCGCGCTCGTGCACGCGGAAACGTCCACCGGTGTGTCTCAGCCACTCGAAGCGATCAGTGAACTGTGCCGACAAAGCGGCGCGCTCTTTCTGGTCGACGCGGTCACGTCACTCGGCGGACTGCCCGTGGAAGTGGATCGATGGGGTATCGACGCCTGCTATAGCGGCACCCAGAAATGCCTGAGCTGCCCGCCGGGTCTCGCGCCCCTGACGTTGGGCGAGCGTGCACTGACCATCATCCGACAGCGTCGGTCCCCTTGTCCCAGCTGGTATCTCGATCTGTCATTGGTTGCGGACTACTGGTCCGAAAGCAAACGCACGTACCACCACACCGCGCCGATTTCCATGCTGTACGCGCTGCGAGAGGCGCTCCGTCTTGTCGAGGAAGAAGGGTTGGAAGCCCGGTTCGCTCGCCATCGACTGCACAGCGCTGCACTTCTGGCGGGCCTCTCCGCCCTTGGGCTGCAACCGTTCGCTCGAGCAGGCCAGCGCTTGCCGAGTCTGAATTGTGTGACACTTCCCTCTCACGTTGAGGATGCTCCCACCCGATCACAACTTTTGCAGGAGTTCGGAATCGAAATCGGCGGTGGTCTTGGCCCCTTGCAAGGGAAAGTGTGGCGCATCGGGTTGATGGGCGAATCGGCGACACGTGCCAACGTTGACGCACTGCTCCAGGCGCTCCAGGAAATCTTTCTGCGTCACGGCTGGATCACCCAGTCTGGGGCGGCCCTGGATGCAGCCTCCCAAGTCTACCTTCGACAGGATTCCCTCTCCGATGGTTAGGAGGGACTCTAGCTGATATGTCCTTCGTTCTACGGAAGGTTCGGATCGTCGACGGCTGCGGCCAGGTGATTGATCGTGGCCGCCTCGTCGTCCAGAACGATCGCATCACGGCTGTGGGAAGCGAGAAACATGTCTCAGTGCCCCGTGGCACGCCCACCATCGATTTGCCTAACATGACCGTGCTGCCGGGACTCATCGATTGTCACGTGCACCTGTGCCTCGGCGGGGATGCCGACGTGGTTCGGGTAGTGCAGGAAGAGGAGCCTTCGCTCACGCTCTTGAAGGCCGCAGGATTTGCCCAACAAACCCTCGACGCCGGGTTTACCACTGTACGGGACCTTGGGTTTCGGGATCATACGATTTTCACGCTCAAACAGGCCATCGAGTCGGGCGCGCTGCCTGGTCCGCGGATTCTCGCGGCAGGGCTGGCAATCTGCACGGTCGGCGGCCATGCCAGTTTCATTGGTCGTGAAGTGGAGAACCCTCAGGCAGTGGTGCGGGCCGTTCAGGAACAATCCGCCAGGGGCGCAGAGGTAATTAAATTTATCGCGTCCGGTGGCGTCCTCACGCCGGGTACCAACCCCGACGCGCCCCAGATGTCACCCGAAGAGCTCGCTGCAGGTGTCGCTGAAGCCCATCGGGCTGGTTTGCGCGTGGCCGCGCACGCGCACAGCGCCGAAGGGATGAAGAACGCCATCCGAGCCGGTGCCGACTCGATCGAGCATGCCACACTGATGGACGATGAGGCGTCTGCACTGATGCGGCATCACGGTGTCCACATGGTTCCCACGCTGTCCGCGCTGGGCAACGCCGCTGGCTGCGGACTGTCCTCAGGGATCCCCGATGAAGTCTTGCAAAAGGCACAAGCTCTGATGGCTCGGCACAAGAGCAGTTTCAAGAAGGCCCTTCGGACCGGCATCCCCGTGGCCATGGGGACCGATGCCGGCACCCCCTTCAACTATCACGGGCAGAATGCCCAGGAACTTGAACGCATGGTTGCTCTGGGCATGAGCCCCATGGAAGCCATTATTGCAGCGACGGCATCCGCTGCCAGACTCCTGGGCATTAATCGTGTGGTTGGCACCTTGGAGAGGGGTAAGCAGGCTGACTTGTTGATTATCGAAGGAAACCCATTGAAGAAGATCGCTATGCTTCAAGAACGGGACCGGATCTGCGGGGTCGTGAAAGGCGGGAAGTTTGTCAGCGGCTCCTTAGCTCTGGAGAACGACTGAAGCTCAGACACAGGGGCCCCTGAAGACCAACATCTTCGAGTCAACCTTATCCCCCTCACCGTCTCTCATAGAACAGCTCGAGCGCGGCGCTGAACCCGGTGAGGCGACCCCGGTAGAATGATTTCTCGAGCCGGTCTTTTAGATCTTGAAGTGCTCGCTCATCGTGTTTCGGCACCACGGACTGGGACACCATCATTTGTAAGGCCACATCGAGCAGTCGCTTTCTCTTCGCGTCCATCTCGTTGGTCACCAACTCTGTCATGATTTCGGACCCACGCTCGTTGACCACCTGCTCGACCAAGGCGTCGTAACCCTTCAGCGCCACCGTTCGTTCACGTATCAGCGCGAGCTCCGCCTTGATACGTTTGACATCCTTAATGAGTACTCCGAAGACCTCCTTGCGACCCTCATCATGAAGTTTCTGTTCCATCTGATCCAAGATGACGGCTGGATCAGGCGCCTCGTCAGTGACCTCGAAGCCGAACAGCAAACGCTCATAGGTCTTTCTGGATTCAGGATCGCCGATGACCTCGTAGGCGGCATTGATCTCGCGGATTTTCTCCTCTGCAGTCTTGCTGTCTGGATTGCGATCTGGATGGTACTGAAAGACAAGCTTTCGGTACGCCTTCTTGATTTCTTCGTCAGACGCATCGCGCGACACGCCGAGTGTCTGGAAAAAGTTGGCCGTAGTCATGGGCGCGACTATAACATCGAGCCTACTCGGCGGCAACCTACGCCGCCTACCGACCACTCGGCCCAGCTACACATTTGGCACCACGAAGCATCACGAAGACACCGGCCCTGCGTTCGTTGACTTGACACGAGACGGCCCCTAAGATGATCAGGCCGTTAAGGACCTTCCCGACCTGACTATGCGAGCGATGCCCAAGATCTTGATCGGCCTGACCCTGGCGTGGATGTACTCCACCACACTGGGACTGGTCACGCTCGCAGAGACCGTCAGTGAACGTGAGGAGTTGGCGAAGGCTATCGCGGCTGTCTCAGGAACCAGGATGCTCGCAGACGTCACTCAACTCAGCAGCGCGGGATATCATGGTCGCCAGAGCGGAACGCCTGACGATCATCGCTCAGGACTCTACGTTGCGGAACGATTCGGAGCTCTCGGGCTGCGTCCGACGGGCACGACATCGCTTGGCCCGCATGCTAGGCCATGGGCCACGACTCAGCGTATCCCGACGCCCCAGATTAGCGGGACCATCCAGCTCGAGCTTTCGACCGCGGGGTCGACGATCCCAGCCTCGCTCGGGCCTGATTACTTGCCGATCTTCGACTCCCCCGCCATCAATGCAACAGCGACGGTCGTGTTTGTGGGTTACGGCATCGCCGACCCTAGCCGAGGATTTGACGAGTACGAAGGACTGGACGTGCGCAACCGCGTCGTCCTCTTTCTGAGGGGAAAACCGCGAGCGTATCCCGTCTTCCTCACACTCAAAGACAAACAGCGTATCGCCCGAGAAAAAGGGGCCGTTGCGTTCCTCACCGCAACTGGCCCGATTATGAGTAGATATGAAGCGCAGCGAGGGTTCAGCGGAGCTCCGGTGGCCGCTTACAGTGAGGTGCCTGGCGAACGCCCTCTGCCTGGCGCATGGATTAGCACCGAACTCGCTGAGTCGATCATGGCAAGCCAGCAGCGCTCCCTGCGAGGTGTCCAGGAGGAGCTGAACCGTTCGGTCGCATCTCGATCTGTCACCACGGGAGTCGTGGCGCACCTCAGGTGGAATAGCACACGAACGCTGGGCACGATGGTGAACGTTTTGGGCATCACACCCGGTGACGTGAAGACCCAGGCACAAGAGCGCCAGACCATCGTGGTTGGGGCACACCGCGATCATTTTGGCCGCATGGGAAAGCTGCTGTTTCCAGGCGCTGATGACAATGCTTCGGGGACCGCAATCGTGCTGGAGGTGGCGCGCGCCCTTGCGCAATCAGATCTGCATCTGAAACGGAACATCGTCTTCGTGTCGTTCAGCGGTGAAGAGCAAGGCTTATTGGGGTCGAAGCTCTACATTCGCAGTCCAGCGCAGCCACTCAACAGCACTGCCGTGATGATTAACGTAGACCACG
>JBHICF010000137.1:0-5766 GCA_046759485.1 Nitrospiraceae bacterium | reverse complement strand
TTGTTCACGATGTAATCACGCACTTGATCACTGTCAGGTCCGTCGTAGTTGATCGCTGAACCCCAAGGTGTACGATAACGATCCGTAAAGTAAGGGCCGTATTCCCCCAAGTAATTGCCCTCCGGCCCGAGGTGGTTGTACACCACGTCCATGATGACCGCGAGTCCCTTGGCATGGCAGGCGTTCACGAGTCGCTTGAGTCCTTCCGGACCGCCGTAGCTCGCCTGAGGCGCATACAGATACACCCCGTCATACCCCCAATTGCGCATACCCGGGAACTGTGCAACCGGCATGAGTTCGATCGCAGTGACGCCGACGTCCTGCCGCAAGTAATCCAACATGGGGATGATGCCTTCGAATGTTCCGTCCTGAGTAAAGGTTCCCGTGTGCAGCTCATAGATCACAAATCGATTCAGTGGGAGCCCCGACCACTTCTGATCTGACCAGCGAAAGCTCTCAGGATCGATCACGGCCGAAGGACCATGGACGTCCTCAGGTTGAAACCGCGAGGCAGGGTCCGGGCGTGCCTTCTCGTGATCCAAGACGTAGACATACCGGCTGCCGACAGGGATACCCGATGCCGTGGCCTCAAAGTACCCCCGTTCGCACGGCTCCATCGGGATGGTCTTCTCTCCGCGACCCACCAATCGCACTGCCACACTTCGCGCGCGTGGAGCCCACACGCGGAAGTGTACAGAGGAGGGACCAAGGGGCCTCGCCCCGATGTCCAAGCTCCAACCAGCACGTCGCTTCATCACGTTCCTCCGATGTCGGACTTCTGGGTAACGCGACCTGTTACGGAACAAGTCGTGGAAAACAGGCTCACAACTTGAATTTGGGGTACGATCCGAGGTATGTACCACAGCCGGTCCGAGCTTTGCTAGTTAAACGGGCCGAGCGATCGCGTCTGCTCTTAACAAGAGAACTTCGATGACCTCGCTTGCGCCAGCGATTATGTGAGAGCTGACGGAAACATTATGGAGAGACACGAACCATGAAGGTCTGGCCGGGTCGCCCATATCCGTTGGGCGCCACGTGGGACGGCGAAGGGGTGAACTTCGCGTTGTTCTCCGAAAACGCGACCGGCGTGGAGCTTTGCCTGTTCAATGCTCCGGATTCAGGGAAGGCATCCCACCGAATCCGTATCGAGGAACGAACGGATCAGGTCTGGCATGCCTATCTTCCTGAGATACGCCCTGGCCAGCACTACGGCTATCGCGTCCACGGACCGTACGAGCCAGAAGCTGGGCATCGATTTAATCCCGCTAAATTACTGATCGATCCCTACGCCAAATCGATTGCCGGGAGGATTCAGTGGTCTGACACCATGTTCGGATATCGGGTAGGGGATCCCACAGCTGACCTGTCTCGAGATGATCGGGACAACGCAGGGAATGTGCCCAAATGCGTCGTCGTGGAGCAAGGCTTCACATGGGGAGACGATCGCCTGTTGCAGACCCCGTGGGAAAGCACAGTCATCTACGAAGTGCATGTCAAGGGTTTCACGTTCCGACATCCGGATGTCCCGAACCAACTGCGTGGAACCTACGCAGGCTTGGCCACGCCAGCTGTGATCGAGTATCTGCAAGCCTTAGGAGTGACGGCTGTTGAACTGTTGCCCGTCCACCATTTCTTAAGTGACAGGCATCTGCACGATCGTGGCCTTTCGAACTATTGGGGGTACAACTCCATTGGATTTTTTGCGCCAGATTTTCGCTATGCCACATCGCCAGTGCGCGGCCGGCATGTGCGGGAATTCAAGACGATGGTCAAGACCCTTCACAGCGCGGGGATCGAAGTGATACTGGATGTGGTCTATAACCATACGGGCGAGGGGAGCCAGCTGGGACCGACTCTGTCGTTTCGCGGCATCGACAACGCGTCCTACTACCGACTTGATCAAGAAAACCGACGCTATTATGTCGATTACACCGGGACGGGCAACACCTTGAATGTGACCCATCCTCGGACCTTGCAGCTCATCATGGACAGTCTCCGCTATTGGGTTTTGGAAATGCATGTAGATGGGTTTCGGTTTGACCTTGCATCTGCGCTCGCGAGGGAATTGCACGACGTCGACCGATTGAGTGCGTTTTT
Organism: Nitrospiraceae bacterium; assembly: GCA_046759485.1. GTDB lineage: Bacteria > Nitrospirota > Nitrospiria > Nitrospirales > Nitrospiraceae > JBHICF01. The sequence continues at coordinate 3,669 of JBHICF010000137.1, read as the reverse complement.
CGACATCATCCACCAGGATCCGGTTCTCTCGCAGGTCAAGCTGATCGCCGAGCCCTGGGACCTGGGACAAGGAGGGTACCAGGTGGGTAACTTCCCGGTCGGCTGGGCGGAGTGGAACGGAAAGTACCGGGACACGATCCGCCGGTACCTCAAGGGCGATGGCGGGCAGGCCGCGGAGTTGGCCTATCGACTCTCAGGCAGCAGCGACCTCTACAGCACGAGCGGGCGACATCCTTATGCCAGCATCAACTTCGTGACCGCACACGACGGATTCACGCTTCAGGATCTTGTCTCATACAACGACAAGCACAACGAAGCGAACGGGGAGGAGAATGAAGACGGCAGCGATGAGAATCTTAGCTGGAACTGCGGAGTCGAGGGTCCAACTGACGACCCAACCATCCTTGAGCTGAGGGAGCAGCAGAAGCGAAATTTTCTTGCGATCTTGCTCCTCTCACAGGGAGTGCCGATGATCTGTGGCGGTGATGAGATCGGTCGGACGCAGCAGGGGAACAACAACGCCTACTGTCAGGATAATGAAGTCAGCTGGTTCAATTGGGACCTCGAACGTTCGTCGCAAGAACTATTGGACTTCGTCCGGCGATTGGTTGCCCTGCGGCACGACAATCCTGTGTTGCGGCGCCGGCGCTTTTTCCAAGGGCGTCGGATCCGTGGGTCTGAAGTCAAGGACATTGCCTGGTTTACGCCAGAAGGCAAGGAGATGACTGACGAGGAGTGGAACATGGGGTTTGTCAGAAGCCTCATGATTCGCCTGGCTGGAGACGCAATCGAAGAGACCGACGCCAAAGGGCGGCCCATCACAGGCGATACCCTGCTCATCCTCCTCAACGCCCACCACGAGCTCCTCTCCTTCACCCTACCCGCGCATCGGCGCGGTGTGCGCTGGGAGCCCCTCGTAGACACCGCTGACCCAGAGAATTGCAAGAAAGTGACGGTCCTGAAAGGTGGGGAACACTACGGCGTCACGGCAAGGTCGTTGGTAGTCCTACGTCTGCGCAAGTCCAAGTAGTGAACACAAGGCGCTCGTCGTCCTCCACCCCCTAGGAAGGCGCCTTCTTCTCCGCAACTTTCGGGTTCCACTCAAGATCTGCTTCGACCGCTTCCACGAGACGGCCGAAGATGTCCGGGACTGCGTCTGTCACACGACTCCAGTTCGAGATAAGCGGGATCCCAAGTGGATTCGCTAGAAAGACATCTGTGGCGATCTTCAGACCTCTGAGAAATGCCTCCGTGGCAGTACGCTCGAGGTGTCGATCGAATCTGAGACTGTTGATCAGAGCATCATCCTCATATCGTCGGATAGCTTCCTGCGCCGCTTGCAGATAGGTAGTTCGCAAGGTCTTCAGCATATCGTCCGACAGCACGACCCCTTCGCTCGCGAGATTCCGGAACAAGGACTTCGTAATATCCACGCACATTTTCAACAGCCCGGTCTCGGGGTTGTCAGTCGAGAGCGCCTGGTGCTTATGTTCGTACGCGTCTGCGATATCGGCTTGACAGACGCGGCGGAGGGCACAATTCCGATACACCTCCGCGAGCACGCCGACCTCCAGCCCCCAGTCCCCTGGTATACGGTTGATCCGCGCCAGCTCGGTGACCATGGCAAACTCCCCTGCCAGCGGGTACCGAAAGCCATCGAGATAGGTGAGCAGCGGTTGCGGCCCAAGCAGCAGCTGCAAACTGCGAATCAAGGGGGTGATGAAAAGCCGGGTCACACGACCATGGAGCTGATCAGTGACCCGACTGTAATACCCCTTACAAAACTCGTATCCCAAATTCGGGTTGGTGACGGGATAGCACAGCCTCGCGAGATACTGCCGGTCGTAACTCAGGATGTCGCAATCATGGAGAGCGATCACTTTGCTGCGGCGACGAGCCAAGACGTAGCCAAAGGCCAACCAACATGACTGCCCTTTGCCGGGAAGACCGATATCGATCTCCTGAGTCGTCAGCTCCTTCAGGATACCTTGGATCCTCGGTCCGTCCACCCACACTAGATGGACTTCTTGGGGCAATCCCTTGAAATAGTCCTTCGCCTTGCGGAACTCCAGCGCTGAGGCCTGGCCCAACGCGACGACGACCTCATTCAAATACCGCACCTCTCGCAATGCCTCGATAATGGTTTTGAGAGCCGGCCGCTCCAATTCCGAATAGAGCGATGGCAGCACCAGGGCGATGGGGTTCACATTTGAATGTCGTTCGAGCTCTGACTCAAGCTGCTCGACATTCGGTTGCCCTAGACGGTGGAGTACCGTCACGACCCCGTTTTGATGGAAATCAGACATGGCGTCCTCCCCGTCTCTCGATCGCAGATAGCGTTGATTGCAAAGGGATCTTGGTCGCTTTTAGCTGACCCTGGAATAGGGTCAATTTGTTGCCAAAATGGTTATCCCATGATAAGCCTATTAAGCATACTCAAATCCGTCTTAATGCACAATCCTCTTAGTTTCAAGCCGTCGAATGGGCGAAACAGGTCGATCTTTTGGCAAGGTTAGGGACGCAAGGGAAGATAGCCTATCGGGCCTTGTGACCCCGATCCCGTCATTCTGGCAGCCCGTCGGCACGGCCATCCAACGGATCATCAGGTGCGACGCCGTGCGACCCATCGGCCATCTGCGACCGAGATGAGGTCCCCCATGGCCACCGTGATCCTACGTTACACCGCTCTGTTCTTGGTTGTCGTGGTGGTGACGGGCCTGACGAATTCTATGCTGGGTTGGGCGGGGAGCGGTAATCCCACAAAAGGCAAGTCCCGATACAAGCAATACTGTGCGGTCTGTCACGGCGCCCTGGGCCGAGGAGATGGGCCGATGGCCAAGGCAACGACGCCGCCTGCTCCGAGGTTGACTTCCCGCGAGGTTCGCGAGAAGTCAGACAAGGACCTTTTGAACGTCATCGCTGAAGGGCGAGGGGGCTCGATGCCGGCCTGGAGGGGCATTCTCAACGACCAGGAACTGCTGGATATGGTGGCCTACGTACGGAGCCTTTCCGGGTAAGTAAGACGTACCCGCAGCAGGGAGAGCGCCGGTCCGGAAAAGCCGACGCGCATGGGAGATCAATGAACACAGTGGCCGCGCAGTGTCAGGGAGGAATGCGTATGAGTCGCGGGGCCGTAGCCGCTCTGGTCCTCTGTGCCACTTTACTAGCCGGATGCGTGGTCCCAGACACCACCACGAAGAAGATTCCTGAGTATCAGGAATATGACCAAGCTTCAGCCCAGAGCGTCGCTGCGTTCAGTAAATTTAAGAGTACCGCAGACGTCTATATTGGGGCGTTAGAAAAAGAGCATGTGAGACTGTCTCATGAACTCACCGCCACCCAGGGCACGCTGGAAGAAACCAAGGGAATCCTGCAGGCCACAAAGAAAGACCTCGCCGAGGAGCAGGCGACCCGGCGCAAGACAGAGAAACAACTCGAGACATCCGAGGACAAAAACAAGCAGCTGGTAAAGCAGAATGGAAGCTTGAGAAAGGAGCGGGATCAGCTACAGACGAGCGTGCGGGGCCTCGAGCAGAAACTTGGCGGCGCCAACCAGGAATTGGCAAACAGCCGGAAGAGCTTGATAGACTGCCTGGGCCGCAACCAGGCGTTGACCAAGAAACACGCTGATATGTCCTCGCAGCTCTTGGAAGCCCAGCGTACGAAGGC
>JBHICF010000136.1:0-5776 GCA_046759485.1 Nitrospiraceae bacterium | reverse complement strand
AATGGCGGCCTCCAGTCCTTCGACCGCACGCGCGTCGGTCCGAGCCACGATGAGAAAATCGGGATCGCGGCGGGCTTGGACCGCAGCGCGTATCTTCTGGGCCATCTCGGCCGCAGGAATCACCTGTTTGGCCGGCAAGTGTCCGCACTTCTTCGGATTTTCCTGATCTTCAAGCTGGACGCCTGCCAGGCCGGCGCGCTCGAACTCACTGACAGCGCGCATCACATTCAAGGGAGGGCCATACCCCGTATCGGCATCGGCTAGCGCAGGGATAGCCACTGCATTCGCAATGGTTGCCGCATCAGACACCGCCTCGGTCATCGACAAGAGGCCGATGTCCGGGATGCCACGTGCCGCCGAGAGTCCAGCCCCGGACACGTACACCGCATCGAACCCGGCGCGCTCGATTTGCATGGCCGTGAGCGCGTTGAACGCTCCCGGCATCACGAGCACGCGCTGCGCGATCAACTCACGGAGGCGCCGCGGCTTCGTCAGACCAGGCTTATTCTCTTGTCCCATGACCGGTCACCTTCAGGAGCGGCATGATCTTCCCGATATCGGCCAGCGTCTCGAATCGCCACAGCTGTTCGATCAGCTTCCCGGCCCGAACATGGTCGAGCGTGCCAGCCGCCAACAGTCTGAACTTCTCCTCCACCTCGCGATCCGACATGGGATTGCGCGGATGCCCCAGCGGGAAGTCCACTTGCTTCACATATTCCTTGCCGGCTGCGGTGCTGACCCTAATGCGTGTGGGCATCGCGTTGGGATACCACCCCTGGAAATCCGGTAATTCGACCACACGGACTTTCTGCATCAAGGCCAACACCAACGGATCAGCCAGGCGCTTTGGATCAAAAGACCGCAGACTCACGGTGCCATCAAGAAGCGCCACAGCCACGCAGTAGGGGAAACTATGGTCGGCCGTTTCCCTGCTCTGCGGATGCCATTTTTCTGGGTCTCGCCCAATGATCTCGATCGCGACGTCATAGCTGCCGATTTCGATTTCGGTGATCCCGGTGAGGGCAGGTTCGCCCTCGGACCTCAGCAACTGCTCACGGATGACCAACGCCGCTTCAACCGCCGTTTGCGCGTGGTATTCCACGGGGTAATGCTTGATATAGCTGTCGAGGATCTTGAAGTTGACCTCCTCGGCCTGCGTGCCACCTTTCGGGTCACGTTCGCCACCGAAGACAGGAAGGGTGAACGTCCCAGAGACCAACTTCATGAATCCCTTTTCCCCTTCAAAAATCGGCGATGGTCCAGTCATCCCTTCCCGCGCGAGCGTCGTGGCGAAGACGCCATTTCGTGTCGCATTGGAAAATGCGCACGCCTTCCACATGGACATGTCTCCCACCCGAGTTTGCCGCAGCGCAACATTGGCAACGCCCGCGAGGTTAACCGCCTGGACCATTTGCGCATGCGGAAGCTTCAGGAGCTTGGCTGTTGCCAGAGCGGACGAGATCGGACCGTAGGTGACGTGGTCCCATCCACGCGGGCGGAGGGCCGCTGCGTCACACAGCCGACATTGAATCTCGTAGGCCAGTACCATCGCCTCAAGCACTTGTTTGCCAGATGCATGTGCGGCTTCACCCACAGCTAGGACCGCCGCTACGTTGTCCGACGGGTGGGCGGGCTCTTTCGACAAGTAAGTGTCGTTGAAATCTAGATAGCGGACCATCGCCCCGTTGGCGAATGCTGCCAGATCGGGCAGTGTCTTGTAGCCTGTCATCCACAGCGTGGAACCGCCTGGGGCTTTGACGGCTCGAGCGACGCGGTCCGCGATCATGCACGGCTCCGCCTTGATGGCTCCAAACGCGCAGCCAAAGCTGTCCAATAGACGGCGCTTCGCCTCATGGGTGACCGGGGCCGGCAAGCGGGCGAAGGAGACGGAATGGGCGTACTCGGCCAGGCGATCGGCGACAGAAGCTGGAGACGCGTGGTTCTTCGTCATCGCCTGGCCACCTCTCGATAGCAGGACAGCTTGAGTTCTGATACCATAGGCGCTGAAAGGGGAGCCCTATGCCGCACAAGCTGATTACGCTGAAGGTCATTGACCGTATCGCCACCGTGACCCTGAACGCGCCGCCGTCGAATCTGCTCAACACGGCGATGCTCAAGGAGCTGGACCAGGTCTTCGGCGAGCTGGAGGCGGACCACGCGGTCCGCGTCGTCATTCTTACCGCCAGCGGCCGGTTTTTCTGCCTGGGTGCCGATATCAAGGAGCTCGCCGGCCTGGAGGCCGCTCACCAGGGAGCCGACTTGTCCGGCAGGGGACAGGGCCTCCTCAATCGGATCGAGCGCTTCGACAAACCAATCATCGCAGCGATCAACGGGACCTGCCTGGGCGGTGGACTGGAACTGGCCATGGCTTGTCATATGCGCGTTGCAGCTGAGGGGATTCAACTCGGTCTCCCGGAAGTGAAACTGGGTCTGATACCCGGCTTTGGGGGCACGCAGCGCCTCCAACGGATCATCGGCCCGTCCCGGGCTGCGGAGATGATCCTGACAGGCGAGCCGATCGACGCCGAGCATGCGCTCAGCATCGGGTTGGTGAATCGCGTGGTGCCGGCCCAGGAGGTGCTTCCACAGTCGCAGACCCTGGCGAGCATGATTACGAACAAAGGTCGGTTGGCGACCCGCGCCGCACTCCGGGGAATCCGCAACGGTCTCGACAGTCCCTTCGCCGAGGGCCTTGCGCACGAGTCTGAGCTGTTTGGGGAGCTGTGCGAGACGACGGATAAGAAAGAGGGAACCGCAGCGTTTTTGGAGAAACGCCCGCCGAAATTTAGTGACCATTAGGTTGCTCCACGCAGCGAGCCGCCTTCGCCTAGAAATGTCCCAAGAGGAAGCCACCCGACTCACCGAGCCGCCCGCCCATCGCGTTGGTGGACTTCGATCGCCGCGACCAACTCGGCTATGCCTTCGCCTCTCATGGCCACGGTGCGAATGACTTCTGGCATCCACTCCTTCAGGTCATGCACTGTCGCATCCGCCCCGTCCCGATCTCCTTTGTTCACCACGACGATGTGCGCGATCTCCAGCAGACCGGCCTTCATCGCTTGCACCTCGTCCCCCAGGCCCGGCGCCACCACCGCCACCACGGTCTGGGCCACATTGACGATGTCCACTTCGATCTGACCGACGCCGACAGTTTCAATCAGGATTACATCGTAGCCCGCCGCGATCAGGACCTGGAGGGCATCTCGGGTCGCGCGAGCCAGCCCGCTACGCTCCCCGCGGGTGGCCATACTCCGGATGAACACGCCTGCATCAAGCGCCTGATCCTGCATCCGGATTCGATCGCCGAGGATCGCCCCGCCGGTCAGCGGGCTGCTCGCATCGACCGCCAAAATGCCGACCGTCTTGCCTTGGCGTCGGTAGGTGGAAGTTAGCTGCGCGATGAGCGTGCTCTTCCCTGCCCCAGGATAGCCGGTGATTCCGATGATCTCCGCCTGTCGTTGAGCGGCATCCAGCTCCTTCAGCGCCGCTGTACCTGCGGGATCGTCCGTTTCGAGCAGGGAGATCAGACGTGCGACCGCCGGGACGTGGCCGGCTTTGACTCGTTCGGCCAGGGTGACAGCATCCACCGCATTACCGTGTGCCGGCCGGCTCGAACCAGACATCGGTCACTTTAAAGGAAGGCGTTTTCGCAAAACGCGCTACGACCGGCATGCCGATCCGCGCCGATTCCGGCTCTACCCCCTTGAGGCGGGAGAGAAATAAGGTTTCGACGATATCGAACTCCACCAAGATGAGCGTGAACGGCGTTTCCTTCAGAAAGGCTTCACCGCCGTAGTAACAGGTCGTGAAGGTATGCACGCGGCCCGTCTGTGGGAGTTCGTGCCAACTCGTCGTGGCCCCGCAGTCCATACAATGAGACCGGGGAGTGGCGTAGGTGTAGCCGCATCCCGTGCACCGTGAGCCCAGCAGCTTTCCCTTGCTCAGACCGACGAAAAACGGAGAATCCTGGGCGTAACTCTGGCGATAATCGATCTCATAGTGATCCCGTAGAATCAGCGGATCGACGCTGTAGACGACCGCACCCTTCTCCTGCATAGTGATTCCCTCAGGGTGAACACAACGTTGATTTCTTCACGCTCTCCCGTGTCCTTCGGTTAGGTCGCTTCCAAGATCGAGACAGTGATATAGGTGCCGGTGCCCGCGTGGCTATGAATCAACCCACGGTTGCCTCGTTTCATGGGTTTGACCTGGATCGTGTCGTTGCCGAGATGCTTGCCGATACTGTTCTGCAGCTGCCAGAAGGCGAACACGGCTTGCATCAATCCCGTCGCCCCGACCGGGTGTCCGCAAGCCAGCAGCCCCCCGGAAGGGTTCACAGGGAGGCGTCCCTGCTTGGGCAAACTGATGCCATAGTCCACGCCGGACAGGAAAGGCACGCCGCTCTCCACGAAGCGGCCTCCTTCGCCGTACTTGCACAAGCCAATGTCTTCATAGGTCTGGAGTTCTGAAGAGGTATAGGCGTCGTGCAACTCGACGAATTGCAGATCTTCGTGTGGATCGCTGATACCCGCCATTTGGTATGCCAGCTTGGCTGCCATGCGGCCACCTCTGAAGGAGTGCACGCCCGGATATCTGAGGTGGGCATAATCCGACTCGCGCTCGTGCGGGAGCAGGAGCACTTTTCCGTGTGGGCGGTCAGCCATCCGCATGGCATCCGAACCTGACCCTACCCCCACAATCTTCACGGGATGATCACACACCTGTGTCGCCACCTCTTCGGCTGCTAAGATGCAGACTGCTGCGCCATCCGACATGGTGCAGATATCCTCCATCGTCAAGGGGGTGGCCACCATCGGCGATTCCCGTACCTCTTTGACGGTGAGTCGCTTAGCTTTCTGCGCGTAGGGATTGTACAGCGCATTCATGTGGTTCTTGACCGAGATCATGGCCATCTGCTCGGCTGTCGTCCCGAACTCATGCATGTGGCGCTGCACCATCATGGCGTAGTAGCCGCTGTAGAACCCGCCGACTGGAAAATCGAAGTTCGTGTCGGATGCCAAAGCAATAAATTCATTGCCTTTCCAGGTGTTGACCCTGGACATCGTCTCGAACCCAAAGGCCGCGCAACAGTTCATCCGCCCGGAGGCAACCGCCTCCCAGGCTGATTGGAAACACAATCCCCCGGTCGCGCCGCCGCCTTCGATGCGCTTAGACGGCTTTGGGCAGAGTCCCAGGTAGTCTTGCACCATGCTCGCGGCCTTGAGCTGTCGCGTAAAGTGATCCGAGAAATAGGAGCCAACTGCCCCGTCGATCATGTCTTTGGACAAGCGTGGTACATCGCGCATGGCATAGTCGTACGCCTCTTTCACCATGAATCGAAAATCCTTGTCCGGATGCGCCTTGGCGAACTTGGTGATTCCGCCAGTGATCATGTAGACGGGTCTCATCGCTTGAGTCCTTTCACAAAAGCCACGATTTCGGCCATTGGTGTGCCCGGAGGAAACAACGCTTTGACGCCAGCTGCTTTGAGTCCTGGGAGGTCGTCATCCGGGACAATCCCACCACCGAAGACCGTGATATCCCCCGCCCCTTGTTCCTTCAACAAGGTGAGGATCTGCTTGAATAAGTGGTTGTGCGCGCCGGAGAGCATGCTGAGGCCGATGGCCTGCACATCCTCTTGGATAGCCGTGCTCACCACCTGCTCCGGAGTCTGGTGCAAGCCGGTATAGATGACTTCCATCCCCGCGTCCCGCAGCGCACGAGCCACGAGCTTGACGCCCCGGTCGTGTCCGTCCAACCCCACTTTCCCCACCAA
>JBHICF010000135.1:0-5783 GCA_046759485.1 Nitrospiraceae bacterium | reverse complement strand
CGATGGACGCCTTGAACGGTATCCCGGTCCAAAAGGCCGGCCAGCTGACCGCAAGCCCCAACTTAATCGACGATGTGCGTAAAGACTGATCGGTCATGGCGAAGAGGGTCTTGGTGCCTCACCTAGTCGAGGAACTCCCGATTAATGATGGCGGAGACCGTGAATACAAAGATGCCGATCATGACGACCAGCCACCCGGCCAGCGCGATCGGCCGCTTGAAGATGTTGCGTTCGGGGTTCCGGTCGATGAACGGCAGTGCGGCCAGCAGGAGCATAAACGCACCAGGAATGGCAATGGCGCCCAGGAATTGGCCGAACTCACCTGCAAACATTTTCAATCGCAATAATTGGAAGAGGAAGAGAAAGTACCACTCCGGCTCCGGATGATAATCGCCCGGGTCCGGAGTCGCCTCCTCGAGCAAAATTACCGGCTCGATAAAAGCCAAGCTGCAGATCGCCAGGAACACCACCGCCATGGCGACGACGTCTTTCCAGACCTGCCGAGGGAAGAAATAGTCCGTCTTGGCCTTGAGTTCATCGGCCCCCCCACGGAACGGGCCCGCGGGGCCGGCCTTTCGGAAGAGGAACAGATGCAGCCCGGCAAGCCCCATCAGCGCGGCAGGCAGGATCATCACATGGATCACAAAGAATCGACTGAGGGTCATCTGGCCCGGTGTCGGTCCACCCTTGAGAAATCTTGCCATGAAATCGCCGACCACCGGGGTCTTGTCCATGATCTCGACCCCTACCACCGTGGCCCAATACGCCCGCTGGTCCCAGGGGAGAAGATAGCCCGTGAACCCGAAGGCCATGACGATCCCGAACAACACGAGGCCGACCAGCCAGATCAGCTCGCGCGGTTTCTTGTACGCACCCCAGAGAAACACCTGAGACATATGGGCAAACACCATCACCACCATCACGGAGGAGCCCCAGAAATGGTAGCTGAGGATGAACCACCCGTAGTCGACTTCGTGGATGATGTACTGGGTGCTGTCGTAGGCATGATCGGCGCTCGGGACGTAATAAAACATCAACAGGATCCCGGTCACCGCCTGCATGATGAAGATGAACAGGAGGCAGGAGCCGAAGATGTAAGCCCAGCGGGAACCGCCTGGGACCGGCTCGTTGAGCATCTTCGCCTGGATCTTCTTCAGGCCCACCCGTTCGTCAACGAACGCGACGACTTTTTCTAGCGCAGACGGTTGTGCGTTCATGGACGGCTCAGTGCTTACACGATGCGGGTTTTTCGCTTCGTCCCGGCTTTGTATTCCACATCGATGATTTGAATGTCGCCGCCGCTCGTCACGCGGATTGGGACAGGGTCCAGCGGACGCGGTGTCGGCCCGTCGAGCACCTTCCCAGCGGAATCGTAAAAACTGAGGTGACAGGGGCACAGGAAAATCTCTTTGCCCAGCTTCGGCACCTTGCGCCACTTGTAGCCGCAGCCCAGGTGGGGACACTTCCCTGAATAGGCGACGTAGGGAAAATTGCGCTTATTCGTCCACACAACGTCGCCCTTGGAGTCCCGAAAATCCATGTCCTTCCCGCCATAGACCTGCTCTAGTACTTCGGGTGTGGCTTTCAGGATCCACACGTTCTTTGTGACCTCCGCCTCCGGCATGAACGCTTCCTTGACCCTCTTCTGGTATTTGAACTGCACGCCCTTGTTCTCAGCTTTGATACGCTTCACATTGCCGACATGGATCCACCGATTGTCGAATGGCGCATACATCGGCTTCATCACATACTTAAGGACCGGATAGACCAACGGCAATCCAATTAACGCCCCGATCGCGTGGATGAAGTTGGTAAAGAAAGTCCGTCGCTTGACGTCGCGTTCCAGGTCCGGAAGTGGGACGAGCACCTCGCCCGGCTCAACATGCAGGTTGTCTTCAAGATGGGCGATCTCAACATCATGGATCGTCACGTACTCGTCACGCTTGAGCGGTGGGAGCTGCGCCAGCTCGCTTGAAGAGATTCTGAGCTGGACAGTATTGTCCTGCACGGCCTGAACCTGGGTCATCGGGACTTGGCGTTCCGGTGAGCCAGACCCGTTCCCACCCACTACGATGTGGCTCACCTCCCGCGACAGTGGGTCGACGACCACACGGGTCACTTCCCCTGCGTCCCGGTCAGTACACTTCACTTTCGATTTGATGGTCGGCTGCACGCTACTGCTTCTTGATCGGCTTGGGTGTATTCACCGCAGGGTTTTTCAGTGAAGCCAGGAACGCAACCAACGCGTCAACTTCAGAATCTTCCATCAGGTCGCGATACTTGTCCGGCATTTTTTTCTTCTTGTATTGTTTTTCGAAGCCCTCTGCCATCCACGTCTTCGGATACAGGATCTTTTCTTTGAGCTGTTCGGGCGTCATGAGGTTCCCGATGTTATCCAGCACCGGACCACGTTTTTTCCCACCTTTTCCATAGAGCTTATGGCAGTTGTAACATTCCTGAAGGTCCCACTGCTCGTAACCCGCCGCAATCATATCACCTTCAGCACCCGCCGGCACCTTGAACGGCCTGGTCACCGCGGCTCCGGGCGCCAGCGCCACCGCGCCGACTCCCGCACGGCTCAAGCGCTTCATGATCGCATCCGCCTTGTCAGAGAGCGCCTTCGCCCTTGCCAGTAGCTCCTCACTCTTCCCCAGCTCCGTCGCAGCTCGTTTCTTCTTGAGCAGCTTCGTAATCTTGCCTTTCTCCACGGCTGGGTCATATTGCGGCAAGAGGGAGGCCCCGCCAATATAGACGCCAGAGACCACCACATAGAAAAGAAGCAGTGCGATCACTGCTTTGATCCCAGAGAGCGGCTTCAGAGGTGGCGCGTCCAGCAAGATGTAGACGCCTGCCCCCAGCATCGCGTAAATGAAGAACATGGCTTGGAACACGGGGGGGAAATGGTTCAGCTTCGCAAATCCGATCAGGAGGATGCCCACGATGATCCCGTAGACACCCTTTTTCAGGACGCTCTTGATGAAGCTCTGATGTTCAGCCACGCGTTCCCCCTATTCGGTAGGGCAGCACCGGTGTCATTTGGCGCCAGCCGGGACTGCCTCTGCCCCAGGCGCAGGGGCCTTGGCTTCTGAGGCCCGCAACGTCACCACAATGGCAAAGCTCACGACAATGTAGAAGACGAGCGTGATCCCCGTAATCCACCACGCAGAATACGCGAGCGTAGGCGTGAAGGACTCAGCGGTAAAGTCTGGCAACAGATTATAGGTATGGAAGTATTTCCGGAGGAGCGACCGGACCGACCCCATCAGGCCCATCGTCCAGATCGCGCTGAAGGCCAAGAAAATCAGCACAAACTGGGACGCAAAATCAATCTTGCCCCAGACGATGGTCCCCTGGCGGATCGCACGATTGTAGAGGATATAGTTCACGACCGTGACGAACACCAGCGTGAACGCGGCCGCATTCTTGGCTGGCATCAGCGCGAGATCTCCCCAGGCAAATGATATCCCGCCCAGGAAGATTTCCCCGTGAGGCAAGCTCAGCGAGCCATCGTCTGGAGCCAGTGCCTGGGTGGCGACGAATCCATGGGGCGTCATCCAGATCGCGTTGCCAATAATCACCATGAGGAATCCGACCTTGATGACGGTCCGCGAGGAAACGGACATTCGTCCAAGCTTTGGAATGAGCTTACCGAGAATCACCGGAGCGAGCACCAAAGGCACCAGGATGGTCAAGGAGAGAGGATCCGGAGCAGGGAAGATCGTCCATGCGAGGGTCATCACGACCGGCAGTGCGATCATGACCACCACTGTCAGGAGCGACATCCGCACGCGCTCCACGCCTTCAATGCGCTTCATGCTGAGCCAGATATAGTAGTTGCTACCAAGGAAGATCAGTCCCACCATCGCACCCTGCATCTCGAAGAACATCGACAGCTGGTCGGCCATCATGTAGGGACAGATCGACGCGTCATAGTCGCACAGCTCAAACGCCAAGAGGTAGCCCATGAACGGGAGGAAGAGTAGCGCCCCGACTCCGATGAGGTTTCCCACAAACCCCATCCAGTCGTAATAGGAGCGCTCACTTTCATTCCTGGCCCCCATGTACATATAGGCTGCAATTAAGCCAGCAATGAACCCACCGAAGGTGACGTTGCCCACCAGCCGATGCAGGTTGAGCGGCATCCAAGTATAGTTGTACACCTTATCCCAGAGCGAGGCGGTGTCGATATATTGGGCCAGCGACATGCCCTCCACAGCCTTGGATGGGGAGTTCATAAAGGCCGTGGGGCCATCGATGACGAACAACGTGACCGTGCCGATGATGTTCAGGAGCACGCCCAGGGCAATATGGCGCGCCTTCTTTTCCCCTTTCCATGCATCCCAGGTGTAAAAATAGAGGTACAACACAATCGTTTCTGCGATGAACAGGAGCGGGTAGATCACGGCGAAGATCAGGAAGAAGTGGTTGATCAGCCAAGCGGTAAACTGCGGGTAGGTCGCGAGGAGGACAAAGATAAACAGCCCACCCGTCAGCGCGGTCATGCTGTATAAAATGACCGTGACCTTGGTGACTTCCTTCGCAAGCCGGTCATAGCGCGGGTCCTGATTCCGGTAGCCGAGCCATTCAGAGATGACCACGAAAATTGGCGCGCCTAAGATAAAAGCGGCGAACAGGATGTGGAGCTGGGCGACGACCCAGACCGCCGCGCGGTTCCCCGTGTACGGGAACTCCACAGGCGGCAGAGCCGGAACCTGTGCATAGGCTACGGAGCCAAAGCCCACCAGCAGAATGAGAGACAGGAAGATCTTACGATGCCACCTCGTCATCATATCCGGCCCTTCTTTACCCTACGTCAGCGGTTTCAACTCTTCTCGGCTGCGGCGCCCTTCTTTTCGGCGGGTGCCTTGGTTTCAGTGCCCTTCGCGCCACCCTCAGCTGGGACTCCATCCGGCCCTGCGCCGTTTGGCTGTCCGGCCGTACCTAGGGGAACCCACGTCTTCCTCACGACGTCATATTCCAGACCTTTCAGTCCGAAGGTCCGTTCGTACGCGATGACCTTCCACCGCTCCTCTTCGGAGAGCTTGGTCTTCCACGGCTTCATCTTGGTGTTCTTCACACCTTCCGAGACCCGCCAGAACCAGACTGAGTCCGAGTAGAGTTTCATACGCTCCGCTACACGAAAGTCACGAGCGCCAGCCTTCACTGGCCTTCCGTCCTTGCCGTGACAGCTGGCACAATTGACATCGATGTTTTCGGCGCCGATGAAGATCTGTTTGCCCTGCTCGATGATCTCCTCGTCAGCCCACCACCCTTCAGGCATGTGCTTGTCCGCATATTCCGGTGGCGCCGGGGGTGGTGGCACGATTGGTCCCTCCCCTCCACAACCAGACATGCTCAAGCTCATTCCTGCAAAACCAATGAAAAGCACCACCAGTGCCACTCTTGTTCTCATCATGTCTCCTTCCTCCACACCATCCAACACCCTCGCATCACACCAACTGGGTTATGTTGGGTCTGGATTCCTCACTCAATACCAAGCGCTCTGATAAAAAAGACGCTCCCGCTCAAGGCTCCACCGCCTTGAGTGAAAGCGCCGCCACTCCGTAACTGACAGGTACGCGGCTGTCCTCTCGCCCTGCCCTTTGGACCGATCCGGCGAGATGCCTGGACGACCCGCGGACCATCTATGCGCTAGTTTATCCTCGCCGCTTCTTGCCGCCTTTCCTAGATTGTCTCCGACTCTTGAGTAACTTGGCACCGGCCAGGGCCCCTATGGCCACCACGCCAATGCCCGCCCCGTAGTAAAGCCATTCTGGAAACTC
>JBHICF010000134.1:0-5848 GCA_046759485.1 Nitrospiraceae bacterium | reverse complement strand
GCGATCAGGCCAATCCGCTCGCCGGGCTCAACCAAGACGGAGCCCTCTTCGGCTTGCTTCGTCACGCGCTTACTCTTCGTGTTCGTGCTCTCTCGCCACCGACGGACAAACTCCACGCTTGGTTCCTTCCATAAAGGCGACGAGCTCCAGCACGTCCTGGTGGTCCTTGAAGGCTTCTCGAGCACGCTTGAGCGCCTCCGCCTTCCGGTATCCCGACCGAAATAAGACTTCATATGCCTTTTTGAGCACGGACAGCCTCTGGCTTGAGAAGCCATGCCGTTTCAGACCAATCGAATTCAGCCCGTAGAGCATCGCCCGATAGCCTCCGGCGACACGCATGAAGGGTGGCACGTCACGCCCAAGTGCCGTACATCCGCCGACCATGACATGGGAACCGATCCGCACGTGCTGATGGATGCCGACCAATCCTCCGATGATGGCATGATCGCCTATCGAGATATGCCCCGCCAAGCTTGCCGCGTTTGCCATGATGACATGGCTGCCCAGGTGACAGTCGTGGGCAATGTGTACATACGCCATCACGAAAGTCTCATTCCCAATGGTCGAGATCCCTCCGCCTTGCTCCGTGCCCCGATTCACGGTCACATACTCACGGAGAATACAGTCGTTCCCGATCCGCACCTGGGTCGGCTCACCGCGGTACTGCATATGCTGAGGCGGAGTCCCGAGTGACGCGTACGGATACACCTGACAGCGTTCTCCGATCTCCGTTCGTCCTTCAATATACACATGTGAGATCAGGCGCGTCCCCTGGCCGATCTTCGCGTGCCCACCAACGATTGAATACGGACCAATTTCGACGTCCTCAGCCAGCTCGGCCTTGGGGTCGACTATCGCCGTCGGATGAATCCGCACTCGGTTACCTCCCTGGAAGTTTCACCTGGATCGTGCGGCGCACGTGTGCAGACTCGTGGCGCAGACACGCCCTCAAGCTTTTTCTTCCGTCACCATGGCGGTCAACTCCGCCTCGCAAACCAAGTCCGCTCCGACAAACGCCTTACCTTGCATCCGCCAGAACGGGGGCCGGCGTTTGAGCACCTCAATCTCGAACCGAAGCTGATCGCCCGGCACAACCGGCTTCCTAAATTTCGCGCCATCCACCCCCGTGAGGTAGACGACCGGGCGTCCAACCGGAGGGGATGACTTGAATGCCAACACCCCACCTGCCTGCGCCATTGCTTCAAGAATGAGCACGCCGGGCATCACGGGGCGATCAGGAAAATGCCCTTGAAAGAAAGGCTCATTGGCCGTGACGTTCTTGATTCCAACAACCCGGCGACCTGCTTCAAGCTCGCTGACTCGATCCACGAGAAGAAAGGGATACCGGTGGGGGAGTGTCTCCCGGACTTCCTGACTATCCATCGATGACATCAGCCTCGTCTCCTCTGTATGGGGCTCTGAGGCACACTACTTGTTCCTCCGATTAAACTCCTTGACTACCTGGTCCGTCAAATCAATCGTCGGGTGATGATACAGCACGATCTTCAGGGTCGCCTCATCTCCAATGTCGAGCACAGCCGCGTACCCTGCCTTCTTCGCCACCACTGAGGCCGACTCACTCACCTTCTTAAAGAACTGATTCAGCAATTCGGTCTGCTTCCCCTGGATTTCGCGGTTGAAGCCCTGCGCCCGTTGCTGGTATTCCGCCAGTCTGGCCCGGAATTGTTCCTGCTTCTGCTGCTTCGCATCCTCACTGAGCCCACTCATCCCTTCCAGTTCTTCCTGGAGCTGCTTGATCTGCTGATCCTCCGTGGCCATAAGTCGCTGGCGGCTCGCCGCGAACTCCTTGAGCTCCTGTAACAAGCGCTGTCCCGCCTTGGTCCGTCCCAAGACGAGTCGCTGGTCGACGACACCCACCTTCACGGCTTCTGCTGCCAAGGCCAGGTCGCACTGACAGCTCAAGAGCCACGCCACAACAAGGAGCAGCCAACTGGCCCCCCGCCTGATCATCTTCTGTCTTGTGTGATATGTCTGCATAAGCGATCGCGGATGCACTCACTATCGGGCGCTTTTATTCATCTCCCTGATCACGGCCGTCGAGAGATCCAAGGACACATCGTTATAGAGCGTTGGGCCACCAGCACCTTTTTCAATGACCACCAGCACGCCCTTTTCCTGTGCAACTTTCGCGACGGCCTCCTCTACCTTGCCACGGAACCCGTCAAAGACTTCTTTTTGCTTCATCTGCACTTCACGGTTCAATTCGCCCACCTTTTGCTGATACTCGACCATCTTTCGACGAAATCGCTCTTCCCGGGTTTTCTTGGCGTTCGCGCTGAGTACGCTGCTCTGTTTGAGCAGGTCCTCCTCCATGCGTTTGAGCTCTTTCTCCTCGAGTTGCACGATAGCCTGTCGGTTCTTCGCGTAGTTCTCCAACGTCTCCTTGGCTTGCCTGCCTGCATCAGTCTCATTTAGTACACGCTGGGGATCGACCACGCCGATCCGGGTACCTGACAAATCACCGGACTCGAAGGAGCCTCCCGTCGCGCATCCGCTGGTGACCAGGCACCCCAGGATAACTATAACGAAACCCCATTGACTGCCCTTCCACAATTTCATGATTTTCCGTCTCCCTTGGAACGCTGCCGAGTCCGTCAGAACAAATTCCCCACTGAAAATTCGAACACCGCTGACTTCTCATTCCGCTGAGGATCCAGGTTGAAGCCGTACGCCAGCCGCAGCGGGCCAAACGGCGAAATCCACCGGGCCTCCACGCCGGCTGCCGGCCGGAGGTCAAAGCTCAGGTCCTCGTCAGGACCGAACCCCTTGCCGTAATCAAAGAAAAGCACCGCATCCAGTTTGGCGTCCTTCGAGACAGGAAAAATTAAGTCGTTATTAATGATGATCTGGTTCGTGGCACCCAACAGTGTTCCGGTGATCGTGGTCGGTCCCGCGCGGCCAAACTCAAATCCACGGACGGTGTTGATACCACCAACGAAGAACAGCTCCGTCAGCGGTTCTGGTTTCCCGCCAATACCCTCGACGACGCCAAGGCGTCCCCTGATGGCATGGCGTACATCCCAAAACAAGGGTGTGTACTTAAGGCTGTCCACGGTGATCTTGAAAAAGTGGTTGGATCCTCCCAAAGCGGGCGTGGCGTAATCGAAGCCGAGGACGTGGCGCATGCCGGATCTGGGAGCGATGTAGTTATCGCGCGAGTCCCGAGAGAGCGTCGATCGAAATCCAGTCGTTGACTGGGTGCCTTCCTGTTCGCGGACGAACGGCGGCGCATCGAACGCAATGTCCTTGATCTCCAGTTCCTCCGCGATGAGGCTGAAGCTTCCGGACATGTACTCTGAGAACCATCGGCCCAGGGTGACATTGCCACCGATTTTTAATTCTCTGTACGTCTGGAAATTGGTGTCAGTACTGAAGATGTCCCCCTGGACTGAGGTCAGGGTGTCCCGGAAATAGGGCTCCCGGAAGGAGATCAGCCCAAGCGTGCGCCGCTGCCCCAATTGCCCACGCACGCGGAGTCTCCACCCTCTTCCGAACAAGTTGGCTTCGGTAATGTCCGCAATCAGCGTGAATTGGTCCAGGGTGCTAAACCCGCCGCCGATACTAAACGAGCCGGTTGGCTTTTCTTTCACTCTGACATCCAAGTCGACTTTGTCTTCTTCCACCTGCTTGGGCAAGATTTCGACCGTCTCAAAATAGTTGAGGTTGTTCAGCCGTTGGAAGCTCCGTTTCACTCCGGGGGTGTCAATGACCTCTTGCTCGTTGATCCTGAGCTCGCGGCGGATGACGTTATCACGGGTCTTGTCGTTGCCAGCAATCACGATCCGCCTGACCCTGATGAGCTTCCCCTCCTGGATTGTGAAGATCAGCTTTGTGGTCAGTTTCTCCTGATCTGCCTCGACCGAAGGAGTGACTTCAGTGAAGGCATACCCGCGCGCGCCGTACAGATCCGTGACGCGCTCGATCTCCGCCCGGAGCAAGGCCCGCTGGAAGATGTCGCCCTTCTGGATCGGCGAGCCTACGCGAAGCTCCGGCTCCTCGAACACCGTATTGCCTCGATACCCGACCTCACCGACGATAAAGAGATCACCTTCTGAGATGGTAAACACAATCGTGAACCATTCACGGTCCTCGGTGAGCTCGACAGCCGGCAGACTAATTTGGACGTTCAGATACCCCCTATTCATGTAGAGTTCTCTGATACGTTCAACGTCATTGGCGAGCTCTTCGCGCCTTAGAATCCCTGCATCGGTGATAAGGGAAAAGGGGAAGGAATATTCACGGTTGGCCAGGATTGCCGAGATCTCCTTCTTGCTGATCGCCTGGGCCCCCTCAAAGGTGATGCTCTTGATTTTGACTTGCTTGCCTTCCTTAATGTAGAAGGTCAGCCGCTTACGGTCCTCTCCCAGCGACTGAATAATCGGAATGACCTCCACATTTGCGTAGCCATCTTCCTGGTACGCCAACTCGATCTGTTCCGCGCTCTCCTTCGTCTCTCGCTGATCGAGGAACGCCTGACTCTGAATAGTCACCTTTTCCCTGAGCTTGTCATCTGCCAAATGCTCATTCCCGTCAAACACGAACTCGGTGATGAATGGCTTTTCGCGTACGACGAAGACCACGGCAACGCCCCCGACTCCAGGCTCGGTCTCGACCTGCACGTCTTCGAAGAACCCCATGTCGTAGATCAGTTGGATTTGGGTGCGGACGGCCTCTCTCGTGTAGGGATCGTCGACCTTGAGCGTGAGGCGACCGCGGACCGCGGTTGCTTCGATCCGCTTATTGCCACGAACGTCGATGGACTTAACTTTCTGGGCGCTTTCTTGGGCGTACAGGAGGCCAGCCGAAGCGAAGGCCAGGGCGCTGGCGATTCCAATCAGACTCACGGATCGACGGCTCACCCCTCTGGTCACCGCGGCCCTTCAATAGTCGTCCGCTGACCGATCGGCGTGGTGAGAGGTCCCATGGGCTGAGAGGCTGTCGGGAGAGTGTCGTTGGGACCGCAAGACGTCTCGCGGTTCGAACCCATAGCTCCAATTCGTGACTGCGAGCAAACTGCAGTGAACTCCCCTCTGATGAGACGTGGCAAAAGGTTTTGAAAAAGTTGGAAAATTATACGAGTCGCATGCTGGAATGTAAAGAAGATTCCGCGCGCCGATCGGATTTTTTACTCGCGTTCACTTCTCGCGCTATTCTTGACTTTCTTTCAACCCATCTCATACTATCATTGCATGTCCTCAACATTAGTTCGGAAAGCCATTATTCCGGCCGCCGGACTCGGGACACGCTTTCTTCCCGTCACGAAGGCCTCACCCAAAGAGATGCTCCCCATCGTGGACAAGCCGTTGATTCAATACGCGGTGGAAGAGGCTGTGGCGTCTGGAATCGAAGACATTGTCATCATCACAGGACGCGGCAAACGTGCGATTGAAGATCATTTTGACCGGTCATTTGAACTCGAGGAGAACCTCAAGGGAAACGGAAAATCTCAGCTTCTCAAAGACATCCGACGGATTTCCGACCTGGCAAAGTTTTGTTACGTCAGGCAGCCAGTCGCCCTGGGGCTCGGGCATGCCGTCCTCTGTGCCCGTCACGTTATCGGAGACGAGCCCTTCGCCGTGCTCCTTGGCGATGAGGTGGTTGATGCTCCGGTGCCCGGGCTGGCCCAGCTCATGCGTGTCTATCAGCCCGGGTATGGAGCCGTGATCGGCGTCCGGAAAGTCTCGACGACGGAAGTGAGCCACTACGGGATAGTCAACTTACGGCGAGCGTCGTCAGGGCCCCATCGAGTCATCGACCTCGTTGAGAAGCCTTCTCCGGATGCAGCCCCTTCTCGCTTCGCCGTGATCGGTCGGTATATCCTTTCCCC